>DATAOM010000284.1:0-13230 GCA_036265775.1 Ktedonobacterales bacterium
CAGCAGTTGGCGCGCGAGCTGGGCGTGGAGAAGAATGTCGTCTTCTACAATCAGTTCGTCCGCATTGACGAGCTGGTCGAGTTCATCGGCGCGGCGGATATGTACATCACGCCATACCTGAACGGCGAGCAGATCGTCTCCGGCACGCTCGCCTACACGGTCGGCACCGGCAAGGCCGTCATCTCGACGCCGTACTGGTACGCCGAGGAGCTACTGGCGGATGAGCGTGGCATCCTGGTGCCGTTCAAGGACCCCGCCGCCATCGCCAAGAGCGTCATCGAGCTGCTGGAGAACGAGGCCGAGCGCCATGCCATGCGCAAGCGCGCCTTCATCTATGGCCGGGAGATGACCTGGCCGCAGGTCGCCGAGCGCTATCTGGAGTTGTTCCAGGAGATTCGTGACGAACGCTCGCGCGCCCCGCGCTCTGCCGAGAACGCGTTCCGCCGGGAGCAGCGCCCGCGCGAGCTGCCGCCGATTCGCCTGGGGCATCTGCGCCGTATGACCAATGGCGCGGGGCTGTTGCAGCACGCCATCTACACGATTCCCAACTATGACGAGGGCTACTCGATTGACGATAACGCGCGTGCGCTGATCGCCACGACCTATCTTGAAGAGTTGGGCATCAGCGCGACGGAAAAGACGGCGGAGCTGGCGGCGCGCTATCTGGCGTTTATCAACTTCGCGTTCAACCCTCAGGAAGGACGCTTCCGCAACTTTCTCTCGTACGGCCGCGAGTGGCTCGAAGAGGTTGGCTCGGAGGATAGCCATGGTCGCGCGCTCTGGGCGCTGGGGACCGTCGTGGGACGGTCCCTCGACGAGGGACTCGTTGGTGTCGCCAGTCCGCTCTTCGAGCGCGCGCTGCCTGCGGTTCTGGACTTCGAGTATCCGCGCGCCTGGGCGTTCGCGCTGCTGGGTATCGACGAGTATCTCAAGCGGCTCGGCGGCGACCGTGGAGTGCAGCAGGTGCGCAAGGAGCTTGCCAGCCGTCTGGTGGCGCGGTTCGAGGCGGCGCGCTCGACCGACTGGCTCTGGTTCGAGGATGAACTGACCTATGACAACGCCACCCTCGCGCGCGCGTTGTTACTGGCGGGCGCAGGCATGGGCAAGCAGAAGTATGTCGCCGTCGCGCTCACCTCGCTCAAGTGGCTGATGGAGGTTCAGCGACCAGAGGGCGAATACTTCGTGCCGATTGGCTGCAATGGCTTCTATCCGCAAGGAGAGGAGCGCGCGCGCTTCGATCAGCAGCCGGTGGAGGCGTTCTCGACGGTGGCGGCGTGTCTCGACGCCTACCGTGTCACGGGGAACGCGAACTGGCGCGCGCAGGCGCAAGTAGCCTTCGACTGGTTTCTGGGCCAGAACGATCTGCGCCTCTCCATGATTGATCCGGCGACAGGTGGCTGCTACGACGGTCTGCGCCCCGATGGCGTCAACCGCAACCAGGGCGCGGAATCCACGCTGGCGTACCTGCTCTCGCTGCTGGAGTTGCGCCGTGTGGAGACCGAGTTGGAGGCGAAGGCGCTGATGGACGAGGAAGCGGCGGCGAGTAACCCGCGTCTGCGCGTGGCGACGGCGTCGGGACCCGCCGAGGATGCGGTCACCACGCGGTAATGTGGCGCGGCTCCAGAAAATTTCATGGCTGACGGAAGGGCGACGGTCGCAGAACCGCCGCCTTTTCTTTACGTAGTCTTTGTGGAGGTAGGTGATGCGTCCTATACGTGCGTGGATTCTTCGCCGCAACCGTTACCTTCATGATGGTGAGGCGTCGGAATCACATGTAGATGTTTCCGCCGAGACTACACCGACTGCATTATCCTTCCATCCTTCCCCTAGGCTCAACGATGAGCGGAGCGCCCCCATGTACGAGAATCGTCTCCACGAAGTCCTCTTCCATCGTCATCCTCGCAACCCCATCCTCCGTCCCGAAGATTGGCCGTATCCGATCAATACGGTCTTCAATCCGGCCGTCACGCGTTTGCCAAATGGCGAGACACTGCTGCTGTGTCGCGTCGAGGATCGTCGCGGCCACTCCCATTTCACCGTCGCGCGTTCGACCAACGGCGTGGACAACTGGGAGATCGAACACAACCCGTCGATGCGTCCGGAACCGCAGCGCCACCCAGAGGAGCTGTGGGGCATCGAGGACCCGCGTATCACCTACGTGCCTGAGCAAGAACTGTACTACGTCGCCTACACCTCGTATTCACGCGGCGGCCCTGGCGTCTCCCTCGCCAGCACAAGCGATTTCGTTCACTACGAGCGCTTCGGCGCGATCATGGCGCCGGAGGACAAAGACGCGGCGCTGCTCCCAAGGAAAATCAATGGGAAGTGGGCGCTGATCCACCGGCCCGTCGGCCCCGAGGGGGCGCACATCTGGATCTCCTACTCGCCAGATCTGGAGTACTGGGGCGGCCACCGGCTGATTCTGGAGGCGCGGCGTGGCTCCTGGTGGGACGCCGGCAAGATTGGCCTCTCGACGCCGCTGATCGAGACGCCTGAAGGCTGGCTGATGATTTACCATGGCGTGCGCATGACTGCCTCTGGCTCACTCTACCGCTTGGGGCTGGCGCTCTTCGATCTGGAGCAGCCCGAGCGTCTCCTATTGCGTGGCGACGAGTGGGTCTTCGCGCCGGAGGAGGAGTATGAGCGCAATGGCGACGTCAACAACGTCGTCTTCCCCTGCGGCTACTCGATTGGCGACGACGGCGACACGCTCTATATGTACTATGGCGCCGCGGATAGCTGCATTGGCCTGGCGACCGCGAGCGTCCACACGCTGCTCGAATGGCTCAAGCGCAACAGCCAGTATACCCACGTGCGCTATTAGTCGTCTCACACAGCGGCGCAGTCTGTCGCGTCAATGAGGAGCGGTCTGGTGGACAGTCCAGAACTACAAAGCATTGAGGCGTTCGTAGCCATGATGCGGCGGGTGCTCGACGATGTCGTGGCGCGCCCAGTGCGATACTCGACAAGCGAGGGACCACCAGACGCCTCGACGCCAGAAAATACGCTCAGTCTGAATGTCACGTCCTTCCGGCAGACCTGGCCAGATGCGAGCTGTGGCTTCGGCGGCATCGCGGCGCAGGTCCTCACCGACGCACAGACGGTGGTGGTCAGCGCGCCGGACGGTTCGCTCGCAGCGGTCTACGTGCGCGGCGAGTTCGCCTATGTCGTCGAGCGTCCAAACCAGGCGTTCTGGGACGCAGTGCGCGACCGCCAACTGCCCGGCGCGGCGGCCGATCACATAGACCTTGGCGACTGACCCGCGTTTCGTGAGAGAATAGCGGGTGTGGAAGCTGAGCTTGGAACACGCCACTGTATGTGCGTTGTCGCGCATATGCATTGGTGGCGCGCTCAACACGATGAGAGCTTCCTGCGTAAAGAATGGCGACAGATCGCGTCGAGAAGAGAGCGACGCCGGTCCTACTATGGTCAGGCCAGGAGGCTCACGTGACATACCCGCGTTTCACCCAGCGTTCGCGCTTGGCGGCGGTGACGCTCGCGCTACTGCTGCTTTCGCTCGCGCTGAGTTCCTGTGGCCTGTCCACCGGGATCACCGGTGGCTCCACGACCGGTGGCTCGACGAGCGATACGCCTGATGACAATGGCAGCGGCATGGGCGTCAACGTTTACTCGCCCTATCAGATGCGCGTGGCCTATGGGGTTGAATCGCTCTACAAGAAGGGCATGACCGGCAAGGGGCAGACCGTCGTCATCATCGACTCCTTCGGCAGCCCCACCCTTCAGCAGGATCTCGACGTCTTCTCTGATAAGTTCAATTTGCCCAAGACCAAGGTGGACGTGCGCACGCCGCTTGGCACGAAGCAGTTCGATCCAAACGATGATGATATGTCTGGCTGGGCGGTGGAGACGACGCTAGACGTTGAGATGGTCCATGCGATGGCGCCTGGGGCGAATATCACGCTCCTCACCAGCCCCGTCTCGGAGACCGAGGGTGTGCAGGGCTTTCCCCAGTTCCTTCAACTCATGCAGTATGCGCGTGATAATAACCTCGGCTCGGTGGTCTCGCAGAGCTACGGCGCCTCAGAGATCAGCCTGGACGATGCGGCGGGCAGGGCGCTCGTCGCGCAGATGAGCGACTTCTATCAGCAGGCGACAACCCAGAACAAGATGACGTTCTTCGCCAGCTCCGGCGATGGCGGCGCCAGCGACTACGCCAGCGCGCAGGACGCTGCGGATCACGTGCTTGCGAACGAGCGCACGACGAGCTTCCCACACGCGGTCCCCTGGGTCACGTCGGTTGGCGGGACGGTGCTCACGATTCGCGGTTCCTCTGCCAGCGAGACGGCCTGGCAGGATAGCGGCGGCGGCTTCAGCGAGTTCTTCTCCACGCCGTCGTATCAGGATCAACTGCCAGCCGGGACGAAGGCGCAGTTCCAGGGACGTCGCGGTGTGCCGGACGTCTCGGCCAGCGCCGATCCCGGCCACGGGCTGGCGATCTACGTCAATGGGCACTGGACCGTGGTAGGTGGCACCAGCGCCGCCTCGCCGCTCTGGGCTGGGTTGATCGCGGTCGGCAATCAGATGGCAGGGCGTCCGCTCGGCTTCCTCAATCCCGCGCTCTACAAGATCGGCGCGTCGGATAAGGCGAAGACCGATTTCCGCGACATCACCACCGGCAATAACAACCAGCCGGAGGTGGGTGTCGACGGCTTCCCGGCGGTGGCGGGGTGGGATCCTGTAACAGGCTTCGGCTCACCCATCGCGGACAAGCTCCTGCCCGATCTGATCGCGGCGACGAGTTAGCCTGCGCTCTGGCCAAGGCTAGTGCGCTATCGGGCCTGTCATGAGGGCGCGCACGCCAGCGGCGACGACCAGCAGAACCGCAATGGTCATGATGATGATGTCGCGGCGCACGCGGTTCTGGTCGCTATAGACCCAGAGCACCGGGATCAGCGCGAGCACGAGCAAGCCATAGACGTAGTGCAAAACGTTGCCCGCGCGATCGCCCGAGAGATACAGCAAGCCGCCGAGGATGGCCTGCAGCGCGCCGAGGGCGAAGGTCACAATCAGCCCGTAGCGGAACACGCGGCGCACCTGGTCCACCGGATCAGACGCTTCCACGGTTTTGCCACGATACAGCACAAGCCACACGATACCGACGATGAGCGTCAGCCCGCCGATGATCTCAACAAGCCAGGCATTCAGGTTGTGCAATGAGAGCAGAAAATCCACGCAGCGTATCCTCCAACTTACTCGTTTCGCGCGCGAATGGCGAGCGCTTCCGCCTTCGCGCCAGCCTCGACTATACGGCCAGAAGTGGTGATCGCGCAACTGGTGGGAGACGCCCAGCCTTCATATGCGCTGTGACTCCCTGACTCCACGGATCTATGCTTATCGCATACAGACCTTTCTCAACGCGACCTAGGGAGTCACCGTACATGAAGGAAAGATATAAACCGGGCTACGACAACTCGAGAGGATGAAGGCGATGACCACCAGACGCCGCTATGCATGGCAAGCCATTCTCTTTGCGCCCGTACTCCTTGCCTTGGCTATGGCGCTCGCTTCATTTCCAGGCGCCGCGCATGCAGCCCCTGCAGCGGGCGATGGCTGTCTCGGCCCAGTGGCTGGACAGCGGGTCTATGATTGCGCCAATCTGCTCACCCCTGAAGAGACCACAGACCTCGAACAGCAAGCCGCAGCGGTCGCACAGGCTGGCGCGCCTACCGTCGTCTACCTGCAAGCACGCCCGGCGACCGCAGAACAGACGCTGCAAGACGCGATCGACTTAATGAATCGCTGGAATGTGGAGTCCAAGCCAGGCGCGCGCGATGGCTTCGTGATGTTCTTCAACCTCCAGCCAGATGATCTTCGGCACGGTCAGGTTGCCCTATACGCGGGAGAGAAGCACGTTCAGCACGGCAATCTTCCTCAGGCTGAACTCGACCGTATCCGTACTGATGTCATGACGCCGCTCCTGCAAAATGGTCAAACCACCGCAGGTATCGCCGCCGGATTGCAGATGGTAGCCCATGATCTGCGCTATGGGCCGCCGCCTCCTCCTGCATCTCAAACCGTGTCCGCGGCCATTGGGCGTCTCCCATTCGCATTGCTTGGCATACTGTTTGCGATTGTGGTGGCAATCCTCTATGAGCGCTTGAGGAGACAGGCGCCAATCGGCGGTGCGAGCGGCGATACCGGACTGAACGTCCTCAGCGCAGAGGATCACCTGGCCCCAGCGATGGCGGGAGCGCTCGTCAATGGGCGCGTGTCGGATGCGCAGATCGAAGCGACGATGCTCGATTTCGCTCGACGCGGGCTTCTGGTCATGGAGCCGGCAGGCGCGGACAAGGTCCAAGTGCGACTTGTAGGGGATGGCGCGGGGCTTGTTGGGTTCGAGCAGGAACTCTGGAACGAGCTCACGATACGAGAAGATCCCGAGACGCGCATTCTCTCTCGTGAGGAGCTCGCTGCGATGCGGACGGGCTGGGGACAGGCAAAAGCCCTGTTGCGCCGCGACCTCATAGAGCGTGGCTGGTATGATCCGGAGGCTGCGGCGGCTCGCCGTCGACCTCTGTATATCGCTGGCGCGATAGGCGTCGGTGGAGCGCTCTTGGGTGTAATCTTGCTGCTGCTCTCGAAAGAAGCCTGGGCCGTCATTGGCGTCGCACTTTTCGCTGCGAGCGGCGTCGCCGCTTTTGTGCGCGGCTATGCAATACCGGATACCACGGTCGAAGGTGAAATGGCTTCCGTATCCTGGCGCGCCTACCGCGATACCGTGTCGGACAGCGCCTATGAGCCGAACCTGGATACGGACCTCCCGTATATTGTGGCGCTGGGTATCCTGGGAAAACTCGCTCCACGGCTCAAGGCGGCGAGCGAGCGTGGCTACTCCCCGGCATGGTTCCGTCCCGATGAAAGCCAGCGCGACAACGGTCAGCTGGGATGGGCGACAGGCTTTTATCCCTACTGGATGCTGTTCCACACCAGCATGACGCCAACTTCCAGCGGCAGTGGCAGCGCATCTGGTAGTTACTCAGGCGGCTACTCAGGAGGTGGCGCCGCTGGAGGCGGAGGCGGGTCTGCTGGAGGATTCTAACTCGCAGCTTGCGCCCATTCGCGTGCAAGGCGAGCGCGCAATCGCAAGCAACTGCGCCTGAGGACCCCTCTGCCACCAACGCGCCTGTGCGAGTTTGTTTCGACCTCTCGACTTGCGGTGGGTATGAGGTTGGTATAGTGTGACCCATATCGCCGCGCATCAGGCGCCATATCGTGCTTTGACTTCGTGAACACAACACAGAATGGCAGGGAGGCCAGATGCAGGTAACACGATACGAAGGGAATCCGATCATTTCGCCTCGGCCAGAGCGCTGGTGGGAGGCCAAAGGAACGCTCAATCCAGCAGCCATCCAAGATGCTCGAGGCCGTATCCACCTGCTCTATCGCGCGGTTGGTTTCGATGGCATTTCCCGCTTTGGCTATGCCTCTACTCGTGACGGTGTCACCATTGACCAGCGTCCTGAACTGCCGATCTACGAGGGTGATATTGACGACCCCTCCGTACGGCTGGGTGTGGAAGACCCGCGAATCACCGGGATTGAAGGTCGCTTCTATATTACGTACACCCAGACATCGCTCTATGCGGCAGATGCGCCTTTCAAAATCCCCAACGAGCAAGCCCCGTGGCGTGTACGCGGTGGTATGCTTGTCACCGAGGACTTTACTCATTTTGAGAGCCTGGGCCACATCATGCCCGATGTGGATACGAAGGACTGCGTCCTGTTTCCTGAGCGTATCGGCGGGCGCTACGCGCTGCTCCACCGGATCTACCCTGATATCCAGATCGCGTATAGCGATGATCTGCGCCACTGGGAGGGTCATCAAACCATTATGAGGCCGCGACCTGGCACGTGGGAAAGTGAGCGTATCGGCGCTGGCAACCCTCCGCTCAAGACGGAGCTCGGGTGGCTGCTGTTCTATCACGCCAATGAGTTTTTCCAGAGTGAGGGGAACAAGAAGCGCTACCGGGTTGGAATGGCCATGCTCGATTTAGAGCATCCCGACCGTGTCATCTACCGACACCCTGAGCCACTGTTGGAGCCAGAGACTCCATATGAGCGCTCAGGCGCCGTCAATGACGTTGTTTTCGTGTCGGGCGCTGTAGAACGGGGTGGATTGTATTACCTCTATTATGGCGGCGCTGATGGTGTCTCAGCCGTGGCCACCATAGCGAAAGACGACGTACTAGGTCTCGTGAATTCTGCTAGCGCTTCGAATGCAGGCCCGAGTACGTCTACATCAAGTTAGATTGCAGCCGACCCATGTACCCCGACAGAGAGCGACATTACACCACACCGATGATAGGAAACCGGCGCTCTGCCAGAATGTGTTTCGAAGCATTATCTGGCGCCATCCTCAGCGTCTGGAGCCGAGAAAGTTAGGTCGAACGCCTATGAGCCGTTCGTTTCTGCGCTCTCTGGATGAATATCGAGGTCCGCATCGCGCAACCTTTGGTAGAATCTGCGTTCCCATATAAGCGGCAACGGCTCGACAAAGAATGTCTCGATAGGCGCCCACACAACCACCCAGAGCGCAATGACCAGCGCGCCAGTCACCAGCGCGCTCAGGACGTTCGCCAGCGGGTTTTGCGCAGCGAGCGCTGGCGCAAGCAAAAACGCCAGTAACAACCCTATGCCCACCACGATGGCAAGCACGATCGCTCCCACACGCAACTCGAGAAGCGCTTCACGCTTGAGCGCGGCGATCGCCGCCCCGGCTTCTCGATCTTGGTAGGCGCAGTAGCGTGCGAGCGCCTCGTGGATTGCTGGTATGGTCTCTTGGTCCACCTTGTCCGGCGGCAGATAGAGCGCCAGGTGAATTTTCTCTGGCATTTTCATCTCCTGCGCAGCGGCTTTGGCCTGCTCGACTCCAGATTGCATCGGCGCGCCGGGAACAAAGGGATCGAAATCCTCGACCATGAACAGCTCACGCACATCACGCAGATGCACGCCGACACTCAATTCACGCAAATCGGACGCTGAACCTTGTGTCGTGGAAGGGGAACTCATGAGGCGCCTCCTGACTGAGAAGAATATGGTGCACCCATCCAGCTTGGACGGCTACCGCAGCTCGAATGGTCGCCACTCCTGGGTGAAATGGTAGCGATATTCTAGCTCCTTCCTGATCTACTCCGTGAGACTTGAGCGAAGGAAAGCGCTGTTGTGAGCATTTTTGTGGAGTTGACCTGCTTTTCAGGAATGATCCACTGATCGCAAAAAACAGCAATAGGCTAGTTTTGGCTGGACAGAGACTTATGGCGCTCCCTGCTGCAGGGCATTGTGAGGAAGTCGCGTGTTGTCGTCTGTATATCCAACTACTAGCTATGCTGTCTCATCATACATTGCCCAAAACTGCTGCGTGAATCGCCAGGCGAGTTTGGTCGCATCGACAAGGGGACGCGCCGTCGCGCCGGATACGACGAAGCGCGGAAACATGCCAGTACCTGCCTGCATGGCGATAAAGCAGAGGGATACTCCATCTGACCGCGCACGAAGCGCCGATAGCTTCCTGGCTGTCTCGGTTGTGAGGTCATACTCTTCTACCAACTGGAGCGCACATGGCATGCATAGTCGCTTGATGTGTGGTTCGCCGCCCTTGCGCCTCAATTGGCTTCGCATGGCTCCCGCGAGATGTGATTCCAGCGCCGCCTCTGCCGCTCGTGTTCGCGGGGCCACCAGGCTCAGGCGATATGCATAACGAGGCGCCTCGACGAGGTTGATCCACATGGGCCGCCGGCGCTCAAACGTCTCACAGCCCGCTGCCTCGCAATAGCCGCTGCCTCCACCACGCCAACGGACGATGTCGGCGAGCACAGCCGCACGTTCACCCCAGATGGGCGCGGCGGCGAGGTTGTCGTGACCCATGATGAGCATTCCTCTTCATGACTGATGACGGTCCGCTCTATGTACGCTCAACACTGACCAGCGTGCTCGATGTGTCGGGTAGGAAAGAGGTACAGCACGCTACGCGCTGCACTGGGCCTGGGCTCGCGACGAGCGAGCGCCAATGGCCCAATTGTCTTATGTTCACGTGGCTCAGGAGTCAGAGTGGCTTGAGCGCATGGTTCTCGCGCTGTACTGCTGTCGTACAATGTGGGATGCCTTGACTCACCACAAACGAACGGCGGCAACGAAGGGATGGCGGCAATGGCGACCCTGGAACGCGCGATGGTTCTCGTGCTGGATGGCGTGGGCGTCGGCCAGGCGCCAGACGCCGCGAACTACGGCGACGAGGGCGCCAATTGCCTGACGAACTGCGCCGAGGCGGTGGGCGGCTTCTCGTTACCTGTCATGGGGCGCATGGGCGTCGGTAATGTCACGCCGATTCGTGGCGTGCCTCCCATCGCGGAGGCAGAGGGCGCGTATGGGAGGCTCATCGAGCGCGCGGCGGGCAAGGACAGCACGACCGGCCACTGGGAGCTAATGGGCGTCACGCTGGAGCGCCCACTGCCGACGTATCCGCACGGCTTCCCCGCCGATCTCGTCGCGCGCTTCGAAGCAGCCATCGGGCGTGGGACGCTCGGCAACAAACCCGCCTCCGGCACCGAGATCATCGCCGAGTTGGGCGAGGAGCACGTGCGCACCGGCAAGCCGATTCTCTATACCTCAGCGGATAGCGTCTTCCAGCTCGCGGCGCACGAAGAGATCATCCCGCTCGACGAGTTGTACGCCATGTGCCGCACGGCGCGAGAGATGCTGACCGGCGAGAACGCCGTCGGTCGCGTCATCGCACGCCCATTCATCGGGATGCCTGGCGCCTTCACACGCACGCCGAATCGCAAGGATTTTTCCCTGGAGCCGCCGCAACCGACGCTGCTGGACGCGCTCAAAGACGCAGGATACGACGTGGTAGGCCTGGGCAAGATCGAGGATCTCTTCGCCTTTCGTGGGCTGACACAGAGCGAGCATCCTGGCACGAACGCAGGTGTGATGGAGGCGACGATGCGCGAGCTGGCGCGTCCGTTGCGCGGCCCGCTCTTCGTCAATCTGGTGGACTGCGACCAACTCTACGGCCACCGGCGCAATCCGCAGGGCTACGCGGAAGCGTTGCAGGAGGTGGATGCCTGGCTGCCGCAGGTCCTCGCGCAGCTTGGCCCGCGCGACGCGCTCTTCATCACCGGCGACCACGGCACTGATCCAACGTTCAAGGGGACCGACCACACGCGCGAGTGTGTGCCAATTCTTGTCGCAGGCGCGCCGATCACGCCGAACGTGAACCTGGGCGCGCGAGCTTCCTTCGCTGACCTCGGCGCGACGCTGGCGGAGGTCTTCGCCGTGGGTCCGCTTGCCTCCGGGACGAGCTTCGCCCGCGAGATTGGCCTATAGCGAGCCAAATGAGTTGGGGTGGCGCGTTACTACGCCACCCCGTTTCTGTTCCCGGCCTTTTCTGGCGATACTAGCTACCGATGGTATACCAGGGGTTGAAACCGCCACTGAACGTGCTCGCCCCGGCGGCGGTTCCGACCGTAAAGGCGAGAATATCACCTGTGCTCGCGTAGAAGCCGCTGCTGTTGTACTTCCACACCGGATAGGATGCGGCGTCTCCGTTGTAGAAATGCAGGTCCGGATCGCCGTTGTTGCCCGGCGAGGTGACGCTGGCGGTGAAGGTGGAGGGCGCGGGCGTCGCGCCCGTCACTGCGACAAGATGGCCATTGGGCGAGAGCTGCATATGCGTGAAGGCGTGCGCGGTGGTGAACCTGGCGATGCGCGACTCTCCGCTGCCGTCCGCGGCGGCGTAGAAGAACTGTGAGGTGATGCCGTGGTCAATGCTGCCCGCGACCCGCTGGAAGGCGACGTGTGTCCCGTCCGGCGAGACATCGAAGCCAGGTCCGGTGATGTCGCCAAGCGAGCACTCGCACGGCGTAATCGAACCCATGGCGATCGAGCCGCCCAACACAGCGTGTGTGGTCATGTCGAAGCGCTTCAGCGTGTAGGTGATCGCGCCGCCAGACGTAGACTGGCTCGATCTCTCAAAGAAGAGCGTATTGCCGCGCAACCGCGATTCGCCGCCGTTGCTATAGCTCGACCCCGAAGACGATCCAATAGTGCCAAGCGTGGTCGCGGAACCTGCGCCGAGCGTGTAGCTATAGACGCTACGATAGTCGCTCCACCAGATATGGGTGTTGTCTACCCAGCCGGACTGAGTGACCGAGAGCCGGATGTCGGCGCCAGGAACCTCAGTCGCTGCGCCGCTGGTCGCGTCCACGACATAGAGCTTACCGTGCTCATCACCATCTGTGCATGCCGCCGAGCCTTGCGCGGCCAAAATGTGTGTCAGGTCCGGCGAGAAGGCAGGCTGGCCCCAATGAATCTGGTAGTTGCACTCCTGATGCTGCGAGACCGTGTGCGTCACCTGGTGCGCTGCGCCGTCGTCGACGCTTGCCCATAGATCGCCAACCGCAGCGTCGCCCGAGCCAGACGTCTGGAACCAGGCGAGAGCGTGATGTGGCGGGGTTGGCGTGGCGGTTGGGCCGCCGGTCGTTCCGCCGCCGCCCGATGTGTCTCCGCCGATGGCGCACCCAAAGATCGCCAGCGCGAGAGCCAGGAATCCACTTGCCATGATGAGACCGCGTTTGAACTGTTGCGCCATGAAACATGCCTCACAAATCCTGTCCAGGTCAGACAACCTACGCCTGGTAGCGCAGAGTATAGCAGGCGGGGCATGTCGCGTATATGACCCAGTTCACAGTCGTTCAGTGGCCGCTCTCACAACTCCGTGTGGCGGTGTTCTGACACGCGAGTGCGCTGTTTACAGCATCCAAGGCCTCGTTACTACCAGAGAAGCGCGGCATACTTGCCTGCGGGCATGGGAAGCGGACCGCTCTGGAGGCGGACCGCTCCATATTCCGGCGGATGAAAGGCAATGGACCGTGCGTGTCAAGATGATCCTGCCAGCGCTCACCGAGGCGCTCAGCCCCTACTTTCGACCCATCAAGTACTCGCTCTTTCCGCCGCTTGGCCTCGCCACGCTGGCGGGCTACCTCGACGAGAGCGACGAGGTGACGCTGCAGGACGAGCACGTGGAGCGCCTCGACCTGAGCGACGATCCTGAATTAGTGGTCATTCAGGTCTACATCACCTCGGCGTCACGCGCGTACGCTCTCGCCGACCACTACCGCGCCAAGGGAGCGTACGTCGCGCTCGGCGGGTTGCACGTTACCTCGCTGCCAGACGAGGCCGCCCAGCACGCCGATAGCATTTTCCTCGGCCC
>DATAOM010000285.1:0-2514 GCA_036265775.1 Ktedonobacterales bacterium
GTGGCGATTCCTCGAGCCAGGCTCTGGGATGTATGTCGCGTATCGGCGTCGGTGAAGAGGAGCCACTCGCCTGTGGCATGGTCAGCCAGACGGCTGCAGGCGTAGCTCTTGCCATTCCAGCCAGTTGGCGGAGTCTCATCACTGTGTACGACAGTGAGGCGTGACGAGGCGACCGCGAGGTTATCGAGTTGGACGCCGGTGTCATCCGTGGAGGCGTCATCGAGGATCACGATATCGAAGCTAGGGTAGTCTTGGTGGAGAAGTGAGACGACGCAGGGGACGATGGTTGCGCTCTCGTTACGCGCGGGAACCAGCGCGCTCACATGCGGCTGCGCCGCCGGCACAGCTTGAGCCTGACGCCGCGCCCACGAAAGAAAGCGCACGTTTGACCAGAGGCGGCGGGTGAGCGCCGCGAGTGTGAGCAGGGCGGTGAGGTGAGAAAGTAGCGTAGGCAGCGCGCGCAAAATCCGGCCCATCATGCGTCCTGTCTTCGCGCGGCGAGACGACTGACATCAGAACCGTAGATCTTGATCAGCAAGATAAGCGTTTGCGCCAACGCCAGGCAGATCAGCCAGAGGCTGGCGCCGCGGAGCGCGAGATAGGGAACGAGCGCAAGTGGTATCGCCAGCGTACGGTGCTCATCTTTCTTTAGCAGGAGCGTGGCCAGGATCGCGGTAGCGCCCATGACCAGCGGGACCTCATAGAGGGTCAAACCAGTCCACACACCAAACATGGTCACCAGCGCCCGCCCGCCGCGCAGGCGCAGGAAGATGGAAAAGGCGTGTCCCACGGTCGGCATGAGGGCGATCCAAAACAGCTCCCATCCAGAGAAGCCCAGCCATTGACGCGCCACGAGGACCGGCAGGCAGGCTTTGAGAAAGTCCAGCGCCAGGACGCTCACGCCCAGACGCCAGCCAGCCGCGCGATAGGCGTTTGCGGCGCCGGGGTTCCCATCTGACTGCTTGCGCGGGTCGACGTGGAAGAAGCGCTCTCCCAGCCACACCGACCAGGGGATCGCGCCAGAGAGATAGGACAATACGAGCCAGATGAAGAAGAGCATACAGGTTAGGCCAATCCTTGGTTCATCTCGCGCAGCATGTGGTCAACTTTCTCGACTCCCTCTTGCAACGTCCGACCCAGGAAGACGCCGGGCGTCGCTTCGATCAACTCCGGATGGGTGATGAAGGCGCGCCCACCGAAGCCAATGGCGGGAGGCGACTCCAACGTGGCGTCTGACAGGTGTCGCGGCCAATCCGCCAGCGCCAGCGCGGTCTCTTCAGTCATCGCCGCGAAGACCATGATCGCTGGCGCCAGGTCCGCGATCATGCTCGATAAATCAGCGAGAGGCGTCGCCTGACCCAGATAGACGATGGGCCAGCGCAGGCGGCGCAACAACACGCCGAGCGCGAGTAGCCCGCCTTCATGCAATTCCTCAGGCGCGCAGGCCAGCGCCACTGGCCTAACGGCATATGCTGGCCCACCGAGGCGCAGCCAGGCGAGAAGCTGCTGGCGCAGATAGTTCGTCATCAGATGCTCGGTCGCCACAGTGAGGCTCCCATTCGCCCAGGCCTCGCCGATATCCTGGAAACTGGGAATGATCATCTGAAGGATGATGTCCTCGATCGAATAGACGGCGAGCGCCTCGCCGAGGACAAGACTCGCGTCCTGCATGCGTCGCTTGAACAAGGCCTCACGTAACCGCTCATTGAAAACCCTTATCGGCGCATCGTTTTCATGCATGCGCTCCTGCTCTGGCTGAGTGGGCGCGCCTAATTGAAAAGTCTGTGCTTCCTCGGCGCGCCGCAGCGCTTGAATGGCTTGGCTCACCTGCATCCCTTCCGCGAGGCGAGCTTTAACCCATTGCAGCCGCAGCACATCCTCCTGGGAATAGAGGCGATGCCCTCCAGACGTCCGCGACGACGCTGGAAAGTTATAGCGTCGTTCCCAGACGCGTAAGGTCGCCTCTGGCAGGCCGGTCATGCGCGCGCATGTGCCGATAGAAAGCAGCGGCTCTTCAGGACGGACGTTCATGGCGGTTTGTCCTTGCTTCTCTCTCAAGAAGTCTACATCTCTCTCGGTAAGTTGTCTAGATATGTTATTCAAATTGCTGACATCTCTTGACGGAAGGGGCGCAATTCGCTATAGTACGTCCACATTTGTTGAACATTCGGTGATCGAACGTTGATCGTGGAGGCGGCCCGTGACAATAGAAGTCCTGACCTGGGAGCATCATCTGCTGGTCCGGGCGCGCGAGGCGCTGGCCACCCCGACGCTAAATGAGAAGCCCGTGGTTGACGCTCAGGCTTTACGGTACGCGTATGACTACTGCAGGGTAGTCGTCCATGCCAACAGCCGGACGTTCGGGCTGGCGTGCCGTTTGCTTCCTCCCCACAAGCGTCGCGCCGCGCACGCGCTGTACGCCTTCTGTCGCGCCACGGATGACCTCGTCGACAAGACGCGCCTGGTAGCGAACGCGGAAGGCCTCGTCGCGGCGTGGCGATCACGGCTGAGCGC
>DATAOM010000286.1:0-9374 GCA_036265775.1 Ktedonobacterales bacterium
CTCACGACGCCTGCATAGGCGTCTATGCCGACGTACTCACACCCGGTATTCTACGCAAAGACAACCCAGTCCGGTTTGCCGGCGATGGATGAAGGCAGACAGCAGCTTACTCCTGAGCCAGATTGTGCGCCATACCCCACCTGATTCCGTGAGTAGCGCCACTTCGTCTATACTTCGGCTGGCGACGGCATGAGTGATGATGAGCGCGGGAAGCCGGTGAGATAGATGAGCGTTTTGCCGACCTTCGTAGATACTGCAAGCGAAGAATACCAGCGTAACTACACGGCGATGCGCGCGTTGCTCGACGAGTTTGAGCAACGGCAGGAGACCATGCGCCAGGGTGGCGGCGAACGTGGCCAGCGCAAGTTCCGCGAGCGCGGCAAGCTGCTCCCTCGCGAGCGCGTCGAGCTGCTGCTGGACCCTGGGACCCCGTTCCTGGAGCTGAGTTCGCTGGCGGCGTGGGGGATGTACAACGACGAGTCGCCCGGCGCCTCTGGCATCAACGGCATCGGCGTGGTCAGCGGCGTCGAGTGCATGATCTGCGCGAACGATGCGACGGCCAAGGGCGGCGCAAGCTATCCAATGTCGGTGAAGAAGGCCCTGCGCGCGCAGGAGATCGCCGCGCGCAACCGCCTGCCCTGCGTCTATCTCGTCGAGTCGGCGGGCGCGAACCTGCTCTACCAGGCCGAATTCTTCGCCGACCTCGGCGGGCGCACCTTCGCCAACCAGTCGCGCATGTCGGCGGCAGGCATCCCGCAGATCGCGCTCGTCTTCGGCAACTCCACCGCTGGTGGCGCATATGTCCCTGGCCTCTCGGACTACACCGTCTTCGTCAAGGGGCAGGCCAAGGTCTTCCTCGGCGGGCCACCGCTGGTGAAAATGGCGACGGGCGAGGAGGTAGACGACGAGTCGCTCGGCGGCGCGGAGATGCACACGCGCCTCTCTGGCGTGGGCGACTACCTCGCCGAGGATGACGCCGACGCCATTCGCATCGGGCGCGAGATCGTCGGGCGGCTCAACTGGCGCAAGGAGATCAAGGCCGCGCTTGTCTCGCCAGAGGAGCCGAAGTACGATCCCGACGAGTTGCTCGGCGTGATCCCCTCCGATCCGCGCAAGCCGCTGGAGATCCGTGAGGTCATCGCGCGGCTGGTGGATGGCTCGCGGCTGGACGAGTTCAAGCAGAACTACGGGACAACGCTGGTGACGGGCTTCGCGCATCTCAACGGCTTCCCAGTTGGCATTCTCGCCAACAACGGCGTGCTCTTCCCCGACTCCTCGATGAAGGCGGCGCAATTCATCCAGCTCGCCAACCAGTCGCGCACGCCGCTGATCTACCTGCAAAACATCACGGGCTACATGGTCGGGCGCAAGTACGAGGAGGAGGGCATCATCAAGCACGGCGCGAAGATGATCAACGCCGTCGCTAACTCGACCGTGCCGCAGTTCACCGTGATCGTCGGCGGCTCCTATGGCGCGGGCAACTACGGCATGTGCGGGCGCACCTTCGACCCGACGCTGCTCTTTAGCTGGCCAAACAGCCGCATCGCCGTGATGGGCGCGGAGCAGGCGGCAGGGGTGCTGGCGATCGTGCAGGAGGACGCGGCGCGCGCTCGTGGCCGCGAGCCGGATGCAGCGCAGATCGAGGCGATGCGCGCGGCGGTGACGCAGAAGTTCGAGGAGGAGGCCTCGCCCTACTACGCGACAGCGCGCCTGTGGGACGACGGCATCCTCGATCCGCGCGAGACGCGCATGGCGCTGAGCGTCGGCCTCTCGATGTCCTACAACCGCGACTGGGTCAGCCAGGGTCCGCCCCATTACGGCGTCTTCCGCATGTAGCGGATCGGCGCTCTGCGCGCTGAGAGATGGCAGAGCGAGCGCGCGTAATGTAGCAAGAGGGCTTCGTCGCATGATCCACGGCGGTCCGATTGGCTCAGTGAAACGCTCGGAGCGTGCATGCATACCCCACTACCTCGCCCAGCGCGCACAACTCGACAACTAGCGCGCATCTGGACGGCATTGGTATTGCTCGCCGCCGTTTTCGTGATGCTCGCATGCATGCAGGTGACACGGCTTGAGAAGGCTCCCGCCTCGAATCTCCGGCTGGAAGTGCTATTTCAGGGCGGGCTTGTGTCTGCATCACAGGTGAAGATCTCGGTCTCCATCACAACTAATCCGAACGCCTGGGTGGAGTTCGCAGGACATCAGAAGCTCACCTGCAATGGTGTGACGATTCCCGAAAAGGATTCAGGCAAGAGCAGTGATCCACCTATCCGCACTGTGACTATTCCACGCCAGCCGCCCGGCGACGCCTACACGTTCGTGTACACAGACGAGGGCGGACGCCAGACGAGCGTGGTTGTCCCCGCGCCGCAGGCGGATCTTGCGGTGACTCAGCCTGTAGCGAACGCGCGCATCCCCATCCCAAAGACGCCAACGCCAAGCGAAGAACAGGACCCTGGATTGCCCCGACCCGAGTCGCTCGCCAGCGAGCCGTTCCAGGTCACCTATACCGTTCCATTTCCCAAAGATTCGCTGCCCAAGACAAGCCAAGACCTTCCAGAAGCCGATGGGGTGAGCGCACGTGTGACTGGAACCTGTCGCAAGGGGCCGCTATCACAGTGCCTGCTCAGTCAAGGTCTGTCGGATGCTACAGGCAGCGTCACGATCACCGACAAGAACCTCCCCTATGGCTATGGATTCGAGAACCTGGCGCCAGGCGCTGGCAGCGTGGAATTCGGGATGGAGGTTAGCTGGTATGTGCCCGATAGTGGCTTCAACTCATTTCGCATCCGCTATCAGGACGACATGAGCGTACCAGTGACCTGGGTCGAGGCATAATCAGCTGCTGGCGGCAGGGCTGCTCGGCGGCACAGCGTGGTTCTTCTGGTGGGATTGAGTGAGTTCTACGCTGGCTGAGGACGTGAACGCGTCCATAGCTGCTGCGCTATCGGCCACGCCAGCCCAAGCAAGGCGATCAGACCGAAGAAAAGCGCCATGACGTGATAGGTCGTGAATAGGCCGAAGGGCGTTTCAACGCAGGAGAAATAGTTGACGTTCGGCAGTGCATCGCCACTCTCACAGGCCCACGGCATGCTCGTCACATCCCAGATCAGAATGCCTGCCGGAAGCGCGCCAAATCCCACAATCGCTGCCCAGATCCCGCGCGGGCCTACACGCAATGCGCCAACAACAAGCAGGATCACGCCAAGAAGCAGAAATAGCGAACCGATACTCAGGATGGCGATCATCCCAACGCCAATCAATGCGCCGGTGAGCAACCAATAGACTATACGCCACATAAGCGCTCCCCTCTTTGGAAGACTGCGCTTTGGTCAATACTCCTGTTGTCCCAAGCATAACGCCTGTTTCGCCTGGCCGCTACCGGGCGTTCACTGTATTTTCTAGCGTCGTGCCTGCTTGCCGCGCGCTATACCTGATGCTATGCTCGTTATAATTCCATACTCTGCGCACACGAATTGCAGCAACACGCAACGCCTTCCCATCGACAAGGAGTGTCCACATATGGCCGTGCTGGAAAGCCGGATTGATCGCGCCAGCCCCGAGTTCAAAGAGAGCCAGGCGTACTTTACGGCGCTGGTCGCCGAGCTACGTGAGCGCATCGCGCTGGTCCAACGCGGAGGCGGGGAGGATGCCATCGCCAAGCATCGCGCGCGTAACAAGCTGCTCGCCCGCGAGCGCATCGAGACGCTCTGCGATCCCGACACGCCCTTTCTGGAGTTCAATCCGCTGGCGGCGTGGGATATGTACGACGGCGAGGCGCCCGCAGCGGGCATTGTCACCGGCGTCGGCGTGATCGAGGGGCAAGAGTGCATAATCGTCGCCAACGACGCGACGGTCAAGGGTGGCACGTACTTCCCCATGACCGTCAAGAAACACCTGCGCGCGCAAGAGGTCGCCGAGCAGAACGGCCTGCCCTGCGTCTACCTCGTGGACTCCGGCGGCGCCTTCCTGCCGCTCCAGGCCGACGTCTTCCCTGACCGCGATCACTTCGGGCGCATCTTCTACAATCAGGCGCAGATGTCGGCGAAGCGTATCCCGCAGATCGCGGCGGTGATGGGCTCCTGCACGGCGGGCGGCGCGTACATCCCGGCGATGAGCGACGAGACCGTGATCGTGCGCGGCAACGGCACGATCTTCCTGGCCGGGCCGCCGCTGGTGAAGGCCGCGACCGGCGAGGAGGTCACCGCCGAGGAGCTGGGCGGCGCCGACGTGCATAGCCGCACCTCCGGCGTCACCGACCACTACGCGCTCAACGACGAGCACGCGCTGGCCATCGTCCGCTCGATTGTGAGCAACCTCAACCGGCGCAAGGAGTATCCCTGGGAGGTCGCCGCGCCCGAGGAGCCGAAGTATGATCCGCGCGACCTCTACGGCATCATTCCGACCGACCCGCGCAAGAGCTTCGACATCCGCGAGGTCATCGCGCGGCTGGTGGATGGCAGCCGTTTCCACGAGTTCAAGGCGCTCTATGGAACAACACTGGTGACGGGCTTCGCGCGCATCTTCGGCTATCCCGTCGGCATCATCGCCAACAACGGCATTTTGTTCTCTGAGAGCGCGCTCAAGGCGGCGCACTTCGTCGAGCTGTGCTGCCAGCGCAAGACGCCGCTCATCTTTTTGCAGAACATCACTGGCTTCATGGTGGGCAAACAGTACGAGGCGGGGGGCATCGCCAAGGATGGCGCGAAGATGGTGATGGCCGTCGCCAACGCCAACGTCCCCAAATTCACGGTGATCGTCGGCGGCTCATTTGGAGCGGGCAACTATGGCATGTGTGGCCGCGCCTACGCGCCGCGCCAGCTCTGGATGTGGCCCAACGCGCGCATCTCGGTGATGGGTGGCGAGCAGGCCGCCAGCACGCTGCTGACCGTGCGGATGGACGGGCTGGCGGCGCGGGGCAAGAAGATGTCGGCGCGCGAGCAGGAGGAATTCAAGGCGCCGATCCTGGGGAAATACGAGGAGGAGGGCAACCCGTATTACAGCACGGCGCGGCTGTGGGACGACGGCATCCTCGACCCGCTGGATACGCGCAGGGCGCTGGGCCTGGGCATCGCCGCCGCGCTGAACACGCACATCCCTGAAACCACCTTTGGCGTCTTCAGGATGTAGCCCTAGATGCTAGTATGATCTCGACAAGACCACCCTCTATGAGCGCATCCTGATAGAAAAAGCGCGGTGTGATATGAAACGCGTGATACACGAACCGCTGGATGGCTTCTAACGACGCCGGACGTATTCCCGGCGCGTGGGAGCCATCCTCGCGTGAAATATCAACCTTATAAGTCTTGCAGTTGTCGCGTGTGCCGCGCGTTCAAAGCTGGGAACTGGATGTCGTGGTGTGGTCGTGTCCGAACACGCCATAGTTGGGTCTACCTGGCCAACCCGAACTGGAGCGGAAGCGAATCTTGGAAGATCCGCGACACTCGCCAGCAGAATCGCGCGTGGAAGAGCGACGCCCACCGCGCATTCCGCCGCGCGTCAAAGCGTGCGATCTATCTCGAACTTCGGGACAAACGGGAAGTCAGCCACCGCTTCTACCATGGCGGCGCATACCTGGCATGAGTGTCGGCCGCGATGAGCCCCTTGCGTTTCTCGTCTCTCCTTCCGCCCGCGCTTTATAATCGGAAGCACAGCGAGAGGCGTTCGCTTGAGCAGAAGGAGCAGATAGTTGACACAGGAAGGATCTGGCGGGCAGACGCCAGGGGGCGAGATGCGCAGGCTCGGACGGACGGGCATCGAGACGAGCGCGGTCGGGTTAGGCACATGGGCCATCGGCTCCGGGTGGGGTGATCAGAACGATACAGACTCCGTCGCGGCCATCCACCGCGCGCTCGACCTCGGCTGCCGCTTCCTCGACACTGCGCAGGTCTACGGCGAGGGGCGCAGCGAGCGCCTGATCGCCCAGGTCTTCAAAGATCGCGGCCAGCGCCTGCCCGTGGCGACGAAGGTCCCGCCACAGGACTACATCTGGGAGACGGAACCAGGGACACCTATGCGCGCGAAGTTCCCCGCGCACTATCTGATCGAGCGCTGCGAGCAAAGCTTGCGCAACCTGGCGACCGACTGCCTCGACGTCTATCAGTTGCATACCTGGTCGGCGGAGTGGAACGACGAGACCGAGTGGTACGAGACGATGCTCAAGTTGCGCGAGCAGGGCAAGATTCGCGCGATTGGCGTCTCCGTCCTCGACACGCATCCTGACAGCGCCAATGGCGCCATTGTCGCGGGCAGAGTTGACAGCGTCCAACTCGTCTACAACATCTTCGATCAGCGCCCGCGCACGCAGGTCTTCCCGCTCGCCGCGCAACACGGCGTGGGCATCCTGGCGCGCGTGCCGCTGGCGTCGGGGGCGCTCTCTGGCCAGTGGACGCGCCAGACGCGATTCCCGCGTGACGACTGGCGCGCTGCGGTCTTCACCGGCGAAGAGCTGGAGCGGACGCTTGGCTACGTGGACGCGGTGCGCTTCCTGGAGGAGTCAGGCCATTCGCTAGCCGAGATGGCGATTCGCTTCGCCTTTAGCGATCCAGCGGTCTCCGCCGCGATCCCCGGCGCGCGCAATCCCCAGCAGGCGGAGGCGCTGATGAATGCCTGGCGCGCGGGACCACTGCCCGAAGACACACTGAAGCGGCTGGACGAACTATGGCGGACGACCTTCTCACGCCACATCCAGACCAGCATCCAGGGCGCAACCGCAGGCTAGAGAAGGCTAGGTGTGAGCGCTTTGTGTTTGGCTTTGCGCTTGCATGTATGCGTCGAGACCTTTCCTGGCCTCGCGGCGAATCGCGCTCCGCACGGGAGGGAGCCAGCCCAGCAAGGCGCCGCGCGTTCCCAGCGCCATACGCGACCAGCGCCACAGGTTGAACCTGTCACGTTGGGCGACGATCTTACCATCCTCGAAGCGAAAGGCCGAGTGAATGACATTGTGGACTCTGCGTCGCGCCGGTCCGTAGCTGTAGGTAGCTTCCCAATCCGCCTGCCCGCGTGTGTCGTCGGCCTTCACGCCGTGATAGGTCACGGTGAGGTCCCGCGCGCGACCGGCGAGCATCCGCCACATCGCCGGAACCTCTGCGCCTTTTAATCCCTGGAACACTGGGTCGGAGAACGTCGCGTCCGCCGCGTAACAGGACGCCATCGCCTCGGCGTCGCGCCAGCGAAAACCCTGATAGAATCCTTCCAGCAACGCTTCGTTTGGATGCATGTCAGCCTCCAATTCTTCGCCCGCGCCGTACCTGCCAGGGAGGCGCCAGAGACAGACGATGACAGCAAAGGCCGCTAGCAAAGTATACGGCGTCCAGGTACGCCTCTGCGCCCTGCTCGCACTGGCCTCTATCCTGCTGGCCCTGCTCGCAGACTGCGGACGCAACAGCGCAGCGACCAACGCTGGTCACGATGTCACCCAGACACTTGAGTTTGGTGGGCTGACGCGCAGCTACATCCTGCATCTGCCGGCTTCTGGCGCCAGCGCGCCACCGCCCCTTGTGCTCGCGTTTCATGGTGGCGGCGATACGGCGGCGGACATGGAGCCACTGACCCATTTCGATGAACTGGCGGACAAGGAGGGCTTTCTCGTCGTCTATCCACAAGGCCTGGACAACCGCTGGGAAGACGCGCGAGACGGCGCTGCGCCAACGAACGACGACGACGTGGGCTTCGTGCGCGCGCTGCTCGACGACCTCAAACGCCGGATCGCCTACGATCCCACACGCGTTTACGCCACCGGCGTCTCGATTGGCGGCTTCTTTGTCGGGCGGCTGGGCTGCGAGGCAGCGGATCGCATCGCCGCGTTCGGTATCGTCGCCGCGACAATCGCCGCCCCAGAGGCGGCGCGTTGTAAGCCAGCTCGGCGCGTCTCGGTCGTCACGATGCACGGAACCGACGACACGTTTGTTCCGGCGGATGGGGACGCGACCAGCGGCATGCTCTCGGTCGCCGGCGCCGCGCGCGCATGGACGCAGGTGGACGGATGCGCGACGCAGCCCGCCGTGGCCTACGAGCCAGATACCGCCGACGATGGGACGCGCGTGCGCCGCGAGGCCTATCCCAACTGTGCGGGCGACTCCGCAGTCGTGTTCTACATTATTGAGGGCGGCGGCCACGCCTGGCCCGGCGGGCCAAGCTACGCCAATGGGACCGTCGTCCAGCGCAGTACACGCGACATCGACGCGACCAGTGTCCTCTGGAGCTTCTTCCAGGCGCACACCTTGCAGGCGTCGACTTAGACCGCTGTTAGTAGCATGATCTTTTGCGCCATGCTGGCTAAAAGCCAAAAAGGTGCGGGATGACGACGCCGAGCAGATAGCCACCGAGCGCAGAGGCCGTCCCTACCACGACGACCTCGAGCGCGCTGCGGAAGAGGTTGAGATTTGCCAGCCGCCCCTTGATCACGCCGACGATGATGAGCGCCAGAATGGTCAGCAGGATTGAGACGACTAGCGCTTGTGGCACCGGCGGCAGGAAGAAGTAGGCGATCAGCGGAAAAAAGGAGCCGACGAGATAGGACGCGCTCATCGTCAGCGCCTCTGGCGTCTTGACGGTCTGCGGGTCCACCTGCAGGCCGAGCTCTTTTTCCACCATCGTCTTGTGATAGGAATCGGGGTAGCGCGCGAACGTCTCGGTGACCTGGGCGGCGTCCTCCGCGCTCATTCCCTCGTTTTCGAGCAACGCGCGCATCTCGGCTTTCTCGAACTCCGGGTCGCGCTCGATCTCCTGGCGCTCTTTCTCAATCTCGCTGCGCTGCACCTGCGCCTCGGAGCGACCAGAGATGAACTCGCCCGCGCCCATCGAGAGCGCGCCAGCGAACGCCTCGGCAATGCCCGCGACGATGATAGCCTGGGTATTGCGCGTGCCACCCGCGACTGCGCTGACGACGCCCAGCGGCACGAGCAGGCCATCCAGCGAGCCGAAAACGAGCTGGCGGACGCGCCCTAGTTGCTCGATGCGCATGCGCTCGGCGAAGAGACGCTGCTTGACACTATGGGGATCATGCGCCGAGGCGTCGGACTGCTTATCTTGGTCGCTTGCCGGTAGTGCGGCGTCCTGACCTGCTACGGCTGCGCGCTCATTCTCGCGCGCCTGCGCGTCACTCTCGTACATATCCTCGCACTCCTGTATTGCCTCTCCCGCCCTACACTGATTCCCTTCAGCAGGCGGCGTCTTGGAAGTGGTCTGACGTTTGGCTGATTGACGTATGCAGCATACACAATGTACGTAGCAGGCGTCTGCTTAGGATGACCTAACAATGGTTGGAGGAAGCGGCGCAACCCTATTGACATGAACCAGGGACGCTGCTAGCTTATGGTTGAGCAATGACTGCGACTGTATGATTCTGGCTGCGTCCCACAGAGAACTGTCTC
>DATAOM010000287.1:0-4825 GCA_036265775.1 Ktedonobacterales bacterium
CTGGTCTTCGAGCGCGTGGCCGGACCAGAAGTCGCGGTGATCGACTCCGGCGCGGCGATCGCGCGGCAGACACGGCGCGTACTGACCGAGCGTGGCTTGCTCGCGACCGAACGCCCGGCGCTGGAGACCCCACGTCCGCTCTCGTCAGACGACGAGTTCTGGCACAGCGGCGATCAGCAGCAGTTCGAGCGCGTCGCCTCGGTCCTGATGGGCGAGCCGATCACCGCGCGGCGCGCGCCCATCGCGGTCACGGCTCCCCTGCGTCCCTGACCGTCATATTGCTATCTCACTCACCTGATGGCCCGCTGGCGAAGACCTTGTGCGGTCGCCAGGCAGACATCGCGTCGTCCCACTTTAGGATGCCGAGAAAGCGCCCGTCAGTCGCATAGGCGCGCAGCAGTTCGCTCTCAGCGGTTCCGGCGATGATGGATTCCGGCGGTAGGGAAAGCGTCTGTCCGTTGCGCAGCCGCCGCTCATCTTCGTCGTCTAGCGTGACCGCGCCCCAGTCTGTCAGCGCTTCGTCGGCGGGATGCAGCAGCGCGCGCCAGTCGTCTCCTGCCAACGCGATCTCCAGTTCCTCCAGCGTGACGCTCTGGTCGAGAGTGAAAGGACCACTGCGCGTGCGAACCAGCCCGGCGAGATAAGCGCCAGGGCCGAGTCGCCGCCCCAGGTCAAACGCCAGCGAGCGAATGTAGGTTCCCTTGCCGCACTCGATATCCAGCGCCAGGTCGGGCGTCTCCCATGACACAATGCTGAGCGCGTCGATGCGCACGCGGCGTGGCTCCGGCGTCACATCCTCGCCCGCGCGCGCTAGTTTGTAAAGCGGCTTGCCATCGCGCTTGATCGCCGAGTAGACGGGCGGTATCTGCTCCTGCTCGCCCAGGAACTCCGGCAGGACAGCTTCAATATCCTCACGCGTCAGCGCGACTGGCGCCTCGCGGACAACCTCACCCTCGGCATCATAGGTGCTCGTCTCGACGCCGAAGCAAATCGTCGCGCGGTAGGCCTTGCCACCCTCGCTCAGGTACTCGGCGACACGCGTCGCATGTCCGACGCAGATCGGCAGTACGCCAGTCGCCAGCGGGTCCAGCGTGCCCGTGTGCCCGACGCGCTTCTGCCCAAGCAGCTTGCGGACACGCGCGACGACATCATGCGAGGTCATCCCGGCGGACTTGTTGATGATGAGAATGCCGTCCGTGACATTACTTCCCTTCAACTTTGGCTCTCTATGAGTGCGGCTCCAGTATACGCCGCGACTAGTCATCCACCGAAACCAGCCTCCGCGCTCGCAGTCGTATCAACCACAGCGCGCCCACGACGATCAGCAAGCTCCCACCAACGAGCGCCGCCAGCGTCCACTTGTAGGCGACATCATAGGGGATGCTGGTCAGGCCGAAGCCGAAGAGTGGAAAGAGCACGATCATCGCGCCACTGTAGAGGCCGGTGTCGAGCGAGAGAACCGTCGCCCGCTGGTCCTCCGGCGCGCGCTGGTTGAGGTAGGTGTTGAGCGCGGGATAGAGCACGGCGTCGGAGAGGTGAAAGAGCAGCAGGAAGCCGGCAACACCGAGCCACGGCGCGCGCAGACTCATCGCCAGCAGCCCCAATGCCTCCGCGCCCAGAAAGATGGCGAGCAAGCGTTGCGCAGGCAGCCGCGCGATCAGGCGCGGCGCGAAGAGGGTATAGAGCGCATCGAGCGCGTAGCTCGCCCCGTAGATCACGCCGATCGCAGCGAGGGTGAATCCGAGGCTGTGGAAGTAGAGCTGGTTGTAGAAGCCGACGGTCGTGAAGACGCTGGCCGAGAGCGCCGAAAGCAAGAGCAGCGCCAGCAGCCAGGGATCGCGCCAGACCGCGCGCATCCCGGCGCCAAAATGCGCGAAGGGCCGATGCGACTCGGCATGGGCGAGCCGCTTCTCCGGCAGGAGCAGCAGTGGCCCAATGCCGAGCGCGATCACCAGCGACTGCGCAATAAAGGGCAGCGCCACACTGACGTCGCTCATGAAGCCGCCCGCCGAGACGCTGAACGCGGCGGCGAGCAAGCCCAGGATGACGATGCGACTGAAGAGCCGGCTAAAACGCGCCGCACGATCAGGCGCGCCAGAGAGTTCCGCCAGCCGCCAGATCATCGCCGACTCTGCGCCGCCACGAAACGCGAAGCCCAGGCCAGAGAGCGCGAAGCCCAACGCGATCATGACAGGGAATGCCGGGAAAAGAAAGAACAGCGCCGAGAGGCTGGAGAGCGCAGAGGAGACTATCAGGCTGGCGCGGCGGCCTACCAGATCGGCGAAGACGCCGGTAGGCGCCTCGGCGACGAATTTGGCGATGTGGAAGAGCGTCTCGAAGAGGCCGATCTGGAACGGCGTATAGCCATGCGCGGCGAGGTAGATCAGCCAGATCGCGTTGCTGAAGAGACTGTTGGAGGTGATGGAATAGAGGCCAAGCGCGAGCGTCCAGCGGCGCTGGGCGGCTGGTGGCGCCGGAATCGTCTCAGGTTGTGCGGCGATGATCTGCTGTTCCATAGGAATTCCATCATAGCGATTGGTGTTTCATACGCAGGAGCGCGAGTAGACCTAACCCCTGTCCCCCTTCCCTGAAGAAGGAGGGGAAACCAGACACGAAACGGGTTGCCGCGAGTCACCCCTCCCTTTCAGGGAAGGGGCCGGGGAGAGGTTCTCGCTGAGCATAAATCAGCCTCCCCCGAAACACCTGCGCGCTTCAAGGGAGGCTGGAAAAGTGTCTCGCGTTGGACTACTGTACGTCCACCTTGGCGCCAGCCTCTTCGAGCTTGGCCTTGGCGGCATTGGCCTCGTCCTTCGAGACGCCCTCCTTGATCGGCTTCGGAGCGGAGTCTACCAGTTCCTTGGCCTCCTTCAGGCCGAGGCCGGAGACCAGCTCGCGCACCGCCTTGATGACGTTGATCTTGTTCGGGCCAGCCTCCTTGAGGATGACGCTGAACTCGGTCTGCTCCTCGGCGGCTGGGGCGGCCTCACCACCGCCAGCGGCGGCTCCCGCAGCCGGAGCGGCGGCGACCATCGCCGGAGCGGCGCTCACGCCCCACTGCTCCTGCAGGGCCTTGCTCAGTTTGACGAGATCCAGCACGCTCATCGTGCTGAGTTGTTCGATAATCGTGTCGACGTCTGCCATGATGTTGGTTCCTTTGCGATTGCTACGCCCGATCTCTGTGACCTGGCTAAAACGATGGGATGAACGGTAGATTTACGCGGCGGCAGGCTCGCCGCCAAGCTCGCGGATGCGCGCTTCGAGCACATTGATCAGGTCACGCAGCGGCGCGCTGATGACGCCATACGTCTGACTCATCGGACCCTGGATCGCGCCGACAATCTGGGCGCGTAGCTGGTCCTTGGACGGCGTCTTGGCCAGATCGGCGACCTGCGCCGCAGTGAGCGAGTTGCGCTCCAAGATGCCAGCCTTGATCGCTGCGGGCTTGCCGGTGCGCGCGGTGCGCAGGTAGTCCGAGACTAGCTTGGCGGGGGCGACCTCGTCGTCGAAGCCCATCGCGATGGTCGTCTGCCCCTGCAGGTATTCCGAGATGTCCTGATAGCCGGCGCGCTCGGCGGCGATGCGCAGCAGCGTGTTCTTCACGACGTGCAGCTCGACGTTCTGCGCCCCCAGCTTGCGGCGCAGATCGGTGATCTCGGCGACGGTGAGGCCCTCGGTGCGCATCAGCACGGCGGCGCGCAGGCGCTCGAGTTGCGCAACCAGCTCGTCAATTTCCTGGGCTTTCGCTTGTGTTGGCATAGTGGTGTGTGTCCCTTCCAGGGCGTTAGTCGAGAGAAGATACCAGGCGCGCTCCCCGCCTGACCAAACGCCGCGCGCAATTCGCTCGCTAGCGCTCCCCCGCCGCAATCGCTGTACACGCCATAATTGCAGATAATCGAAGGGCAACAAAAAGACCTTCGCGCTTGTCGAGCCGAAGGCCAGGAACCGTATAAGGCGCATGTGTGAATAACACGCACCATCTGCGGTATCAAGTTTCTTCGCCTCGGCAGGCTTTCTCGCTTAGGCGCTCCGTAGCGGGAGCGCGCCTGCTGTCTCTGGCGCGTATTCGATTGTCCACCTACTATACGTTCAAGCGACCCCTGCCGTCAACAATTGTGGACATATGGCAACATATGTTGGCTCATGACAACATATGTGGACAGGCGACGCATCAACGCGCCTCGTGACTATGTCACGCGACAGGCTCCTCCAGCAACAATCCCTCCTCGTAGATGCGTCGGATGACGCTCTCGATGTCCGGTTCCTCGAAGGTGACATCGCGCAGCCGGTAGCGCGCGCCCAGCCAGGCCACCAACTCGTGCGCAGGCAGCGCCTCGCGTCCGAAGGCAAGCGCGACTCGTGGCGGCTCGGCGGGCGCCTGGCGTACCCCGGCAGGCAGATCAGGCACAAGCGGCATGCCGTCCGCATCAACAGGCAATTGCGCGAGATCAGCCTCATCTACCACGGCGATGAGCGTGCGCTCGCCGCCGAAGCGCTCGCGGATGCCAGAGACCGCGCCGTCGTAGAGCTTGCGCCCGTGATCAATGATGACCATGCGCGGACACAGCGCCTCGATGTCGTCCATGTCATGCGTCGTCAGCAGGACCGTCACCCCGCGCTCGGCGTTGATCGCGCGCAGGAACTCGCGGATGCGCGCCTTCGCGACGACATCCAGCCCGATGGTTGGCTCGTCTAAGTAGAGCAACTCAGGGTCGTGCAGCATCGCGGCGGCCAGATCGCCACGCATGCGCTGCCCCAACGAGAGCTGGCGCACCGGCGTCTGCAGGAACTCGTCGAGTTGCAGGAGATGGCGCAGCCGCTCCAGGTT
>DATAOM010000288.1:0-3200 GCA_036265775.1 Ktedonobacterales bacterium
GTTCGCGTCGCCTTCCCGTCCCGCGCCAGGCCAAAGGTGGCCTGGAAGGCAATCTCGAGATTGCCGGCGGGACGAAACGTCTCGCGTACATGCAAGACATCGGGACCACCGTTGCCATGCTGGTGGGGCACATGCGGGACCAACGTGATCCGCTCCCCTGCCTGCAGGCGTCGCCGATTCCGTCGCGTGCCCGTCCATACCTCCAGGGTGCCTGCGAGCACCTCGAAGGCCTCCTCACTGGCGAGATGGACATGGGCGGGGACGGCGGGCGTTCCGGGTGGAATGAAGTACTCAATGACGAGCTCATCCTCCCCTGTCTCCTCGACAGTGCGCACAAAGATGAGGCGTTCGCCATCAACGGGATTCTCAATCGTGTCACCGGCATGCGCCATACTCCACCTCCTGTCTAGGTATGGTCAGCGCGAACGTCTCTGCACGACAGCATTGATACTGTCATGCGCCGCTACTCGTTGTCAGGCGCCAGCATGGAGATGCGGCGCAGGGCAATGACTGCGCCTACCGCGACGGCGAGGCCGAACGGCGCGATGATCCAGGGTAGCAGCGGAACCGCGCCAGAGAACAGGTAGGGGATGCTCACGAGGGCGCTCGCGCCGTTGAAGACGCCCGCCATGATAATGGGCAGTCGCAACTCCACACCGCTCAACGCGCGCAGCGCAAAGATCGCCATGACGGCATAGCCGAGACTCGCCGCTCCTCCCTGCCGCCCGATAAACGCAATGCGCAGCGGCAGACCGAAATTGGTGAACACCTGCGGATAGAGCAGCGGCAGGAGCCCGAAGGTGGCGGCGGAGATCGCGCCGATGACGAGAAAGAGGCGCACGGCAGGCATGGCGAGGTTCTGTGTCGGTTGCGCGGAGCCGCGATGGCGCGCCAGCAGCAGGATGCTGATCGCCACGAACAAAGTCGAGGCGGCGACGATGACGTAGACCGTATAGGGCGCATGGCCCCCCGCGATCTCGAGGGCGCAGGCGTAGAGCGAGGCTAGATTGAAGACCAGCGTGGCGATGACCGGAAGCCGCACGGCGCGCCAGCTGCGCTGAAGGAGACCGAGGAGCAGCCCGACGCCATAACCGAGCGTGGCTGCGCCGGTGAGCTGATAGACGTAGAGACCCTCTGCCGGGAACAGCGCCACGGCGGCGAAGGTCTGAGGCAGCAGGAGAGGAAAGAGGCCAAAGAACACGCCGCCCAACATCGGCAGGGCGAGCAGCGCGCGCTCGAACCCGGCGAGGTGGGCGCGCGACGAGGATTGCACGGATTGAGTCTGCATGACGATTCTCCCAGATACCGAGCCACGTGGGCGGCTAGCGGCCACGGCGAATGAGGGCGACAACGCAGCCAACGCTGAGGATGACAGGGGCGAAAAGCAACGTGGAGGGGAGCAGCGGTGGCAGCCCGCTGACGAGCGCCAGGATGCCCAGTATCACCGCGCAGATGTTGAAGAGCGCGCCCATCACCAGGGCCAGACGCAACTCGGCGAAGCGCCGCGAGGTCGCCTGATAGAAGCCCATCACCCCATAGCCAATCGTCGCCGCGCCCAGGATGCGGTAGATGAACGGGTTGATCGCGTCCATCCCGAAGAGCGGCTTGAAGAGTTCGACGCCGAAGTATCCGAGGAGGCCTGTGGCCAGCGCCGCGATCGCGCCGAAGATGAAGAAGGGAAACAGCCAGCGCGCCGTGGCGTCTGGCTCCGGACGCGCGGCGCCACGATGGCGATAGAGCAACGCGATGTAGCAGAGGGCGATGAGACTTGAGGTAACAAGCACCAGGTAGAGCGCGGGCCGGTTCTCGCCGCGCCCCTGCGCCACCTCGACGAGGGACGCGATAGTCACCAGGACATTAGCGCATAGCCCCGCGATGATGGGAAAGCGCAGGCCCGTCCAGTCGCTTTGCAGCAGGCCGAGCGCCAGCGCGACGCCATAGCCGAGCGTGCCTGCTCCCGCCAGCCAGTAGATGAGGATGTCATTGGGCGGATAGTTGGTGACCTGCGCGAAGAGTGGCGCAGCCAGAAGCGCAAAGAGACCGAGGCCTAATCCAGCCAGCATGGGCAGGATGAGCAGCAGGCGGTCAAGGCCGTCAAGGCGCTGGGTCGTGCTAGGAGCGGCGGTTGTCATAGCGCGAGGTTCCTTTGTGTCTGAGGTATGCAGTTGTGTCAGGCGTCGCGCCAAAGGCGCAAACCCTGCCAGAGCCAGAAGATCGGTCCGCCGACCGCTCCAGCGATGAGCGCCGCGCCGATCATGATGGTCTGGCTCCCAACGATAGAGGCGGCGAACCCGGCGGCGAGGTCGGCGAATGCCACCAGCGCCAGGATACCGAGCAACCGTGGCTGATTGACTCCCCGCAGGAAGAACAGGCCAATCACCAGGAACCAGATCGCCGTCAGCGCGAAACCCATCACCCCCAACGGATTGACCGGCGAGGGCGCGTCGAAGGTCGCCGCCGCCTGCTGGCCGAGCGCCGGACGCGCGGCGAGGTACTGTAAATTGGCGAACTGGTAGAGGCTGGAGAGGACCGTGCCCGCCGCGGCGATCGCGCCGACGAGCGTGGCGAAGAAGGCCCATGCCTCGCCCAGCGCGCGCACGCGGAAATGGGTGGCGATGATGCCGACGAGCGCACAGAGCGCGATGAAGGCGTAGACCCCCTGGAAGAGCAGGGTTCCCATGGAATCCTGCGCGAGTGAGGCTAGGTACGATTTCGCGTCGGTAACTGGCAGATGCTGTGCGGCGGGAACCAGGGTGTAGTAGATCGCGACTGCCGCGAGCGAGCCAAGCGCGAGCAGGATGCCGGCCAGACCGCCAAGCCGTACAAGCGAACGTTCAGTGAGCGCCTCGGTGGATGAGGCAGCCATTGTAGATGACGCCATGTTCGATTCTCCTTGAAGTGGGCAACGAGCTATGCGATCCGTCTCAGGACTTCGCGCTGCGCAAGAGGGCCAGGCCGAGCCAGAGATTGAAGATGGGATTGAGGATGAGGCCCGCGATGGCGGCAGGGCCAACGATTGTGGCGAGGCCAAGCGTCGTCGTGGTGTCGATCACGATTAGACGGGCGAGGAAGATCTCGACGAGCAGGAGTCCGAGAACAATGCCGAGATAGCCCAGGCCGCGTGGCAGCCGCCCACCGCGTACGATCAGGAGCGAGAGGATGAAAAGCGCGAGCCCGGAGAGGCCGAAGGTCAGGAAGCC
>DATAOM010000289.1:0-9509 GCA_036265775.1 Ktedonobacterales bacterium
GCCGAGGCCAGCGCCGCGATGGTCTCCGGCGTCATCGCGCCATTCTCGGTCGAGATCGTCGAGCCAAGCTGTTCCAGTTCCTCTGGCCGCCACTCCTCGGCGATGAAGTCGGTCGAGACATCGCCAGAGATGAAGCGCGGGTGGCGCAAAATCCACGCCGAGAAAGGCAGCGTCGTGCGCACGCCCGCGATAGTGTACTCCTCGATGGCCCGCCGCATGCGCGCGATGGCCTGCTCGCGGTCCTGCCCCCAGCAGATCAGCTTCGCCAGCAGTGGATCGTAGTAGAGCGGCACGCTCATGCCGTCGTAGAGGCCGCTATCCACGCGCACGCCCGGCCCCGACGGCTCGCGCAGCGCCGCGATCGTCCCCGACGCCGGCAGGAAGCGGTTGGCGGGGTCCTCGGCGGAGATGCGCGCCTCGATGGCGTGGCCGCGAAACTCGACTTCCTCCTGCGAAACGCTCAGCGGCAGCCCTGCCGCGACGCGCAACTGCTCGCGTACCAGATCGATCCCCGTGCGCCATTCCGTCACTGGATGCTCGACCTGCAAGCGCGCGTTGACCTCCAGAAAGTAGAACTGCTGATCTGGCCCCAGCAGGAACTCGCATGTCCCCGCGTTGACATAGCCCGACGCCTGCGCCAGCCGCACCGCCGCGTCCAGCAGCTTTGCGCGCGTCTCCTCGTCCAGCGCGACCGAGGGCGATTCCTCGATGAGCTTCTGATGCCGCCGCTGGATCGAGCACTCGCGCTCGCCCAAGTGGATGACGTTGCCATGCGCGTCGGCCAGGATCTGCGCCTCGATATGCCGCGCCGGAGCCACCGCCTTCTCCAGATAGACCGTGCTGTCGCCGAAGGCTCCCTGCGCCTCGCTGCGCGCCAGCCGTAAGGCGGACTCTAATTCCTCTGGCCGCTGGACGAAGCGGATGCCCTTACCGCCGCCACCCGCCGCCGCCTTGAGCATCACCGGAAAGCCGATCTTCTCCGCCCAGCGCGCCGCCTCTGCCGCGTCCTCCAGCCCCGCGCCGTAGCCTGGCACGACCGGGACACCGGCCTGCTCCGCGACACGCCGGGCCGCCGTCTTCTCGCCCATCGCGCGCATCACGCGCCCAGGAGGGCCGACAAAGATCAGCCCAGCGGCCTCGCAGGCGTCGGCGAAGTTGGCGTTCTCCGAGAGAAAGCCATAGCCCGGATGCACCGCGCCCGCGCCGGTACGCAGCGCCACCTCGATCAGCTTCTGCGGATTGAGGTAACTCTCCGCTGCTGGCGGCGGCCCCAGATGCACTGCCTCATCCGCCATACGCACATGTGGCGCGAGCCGATCGGCGTCGCTATACACCGCGACCGACGCCAGGCCGAGGTCGCGGCAGGCGCGAATCACCCGCACGGCGATCTCGCCGCGATTGGCGATCAGCACTTTGCTGAAGGGAAACGGCGATGCTGGATCAATCCGTCGCCGGGCGGTAGACGTGCGGGCCATGCGCATCCTTGTCTCATTCACTGCGATGTGGGGGTTGTCTCTTCATTGTAATAGAGCGCGCCCATCGCGTATAGTGGCGCGCCGAGTGAGAGATGAACAGGACCAGCAATAGGCCGTCTGGCTGGCGTGTTTGGAAGCGCCGCACGCTCTTGGGTACACTGCAAGCAGCAACCGCTCGCACGGTATTCTGACGTGCGACGTGTCTTCCGCACGCCTCCCCCTCGTCTGGAATAGCACAGACAAAACACCACCGGCCAAAGGAGTCGTCCGCCATGAAGCTCACCTGCAAACAGTCCGATCTCGCCAAGGGCCTCTCGACCGTCAGCCATGCCGTCTCGACGCGCTCGACCCTGCCCATCCTCGGCACAATCCTCGTCGCCGCCGAGAGCGACGGCATCCGCCTCTCCGCCACCAATCTCGAGATCGGCATCACCTGCCGTATCCCCGCCGAGACACAGCAGGAGGGAACCGCCGCCGTCCCCGCGCGGCTGCTCACTGAGTTCGTCGGCACGCTGCCGCAGGGTGAGGTCACGCTCAGCGCGACGAGCGCGAACGGACTGAAGGTTAGCGGCAAGTCGAGCCAGGCGACGCTGCGCGGCATGGACCCCGCCGAGTTCCCCGGCGTCCCCACCGCCGAGACAGGTGATGCGCCTGTCGTGGTGGACGCCTCCGAGCTGAAGGCGATGATTACCCATACCGTCTTCGCCGCCGCGACGGATGATGCGCGCCCGGTCTTCACCGGCGTGCTCGCCCGCATGCGCGATGACAAGCTGACCTTCGCCGCCGCCGACAGCTTTCGCCTCGCGGTGCGCGGCGCGCAGTTGCAGACCAGCGGCGGTGGCGTCGCCACAGCGGTCAACGACATTCTCATCCCGGCCAAGACCCTCACCGAGTTGGCGCGCATCCTGCCTGATGAAGGCTCCGTGCGCATCACGCCGACGCTCAATCGCAACCAGGTGCTCTTCCAGACCGACGGCCTCGATCTCGTCTCGACGCTCATCGCCGGGCAGTTCCCCAACTACGAGGCGATTGTGCCGAAGGGGCACACCACGACCGTGACGCTCCCCACCGAGGAGTTCCGCGCCGCCGCCAAGCGCGCCGCCATCTTCGCCCGCGATAGCTCGAACATCGTGCGGCTCAAGGTCGAGGCGGGGCAGGAGGGCGGCCTGACGCCGGGCAAGGTCACGCTGGAGGCGACCGCCGACGAGAATGGCGAGACCTCCTCGACGCTGGACGCGGCGGTAGATGGCGACGGGCTGGAGATCATCTTCAACGTCAAGTACCTGACGGATGTGCTCGGTGTCGTCGAGACCCCACAGGTGACGCTGGAGCTGTCCTCGGCGCAGAAGCCTGGTGTCCTCAAGCCAGGCAACGCCGACGACTACGTCTACGTCATCATGCCGATGCACACGACCCGCTAGCGTGGGCGCCGCTCGACTTGCATCTGAACCTGAGTTTTGCCGCCTTGGTACAACTCAGGTTCAAGTTTTCTATGTACGGTGACAGAGACGCGCACGATAGCAGAGCGCGGTTGCGCAAGACTGTTCATCGCAGCCACGTTCATGGCTTGAAAGGAGACCGCTACTCCCGCCACACTCGGGCTAGGTTATCCACCCCCACAAAGCCGTAAAATGTGAGTGGCAAGACGTGCAATCCACTGTGGCGGAGCCACATGTGCCACAGGCTGGGAGTGTGGCCATGAGGAGTCCTCTGGAACTGCTTGACCCACAACGCGCGCCAGAGGCGCAGTCCACCATCCTGGTTGGCGCTATGGGTGGCATTGTGGCGCTGCTGCGAGCCGAGACGGGAGCGCTGGTCTGGCGGCGGAAGGCGGCGCAGCCGTGGCTGGCCCTCGCGCATGGCGGCGACGTCGTCTACACCTCCTCGTGGAGCGGACAGTCGTGGCGGCCGCCCGCGCTCCTCCGTAGAGAGGCGCTAGATCACCCTCATAGAAACCAGCGTGTCGTGGAGATTGAACCAGCGCGTGTCGAAGCGCGCTGGGCCAGTGACGGCGCGCTCCTGTGGCAAAAGAGTGACTGGGGTCTCGTCGCCCTGGCGCAGATGGCTCCGCAGGGGAATAAGGTGCTGGTCGCATCTCGCCACGTGGCGGGCGATCACACACTCTACGCCCTCGACGCGCAGACCGGCGCCGTTGTATGGACCCGCAACCATGCGTCGCATGAGATGGATGCGCCGGAGCAACCGGGTACGACGCAGCGGTTGGTCGCCGCGAGCGCTGGACGCGTCTACCTCATGGTATACAGCGGTTTACTTGGAAGTCCTGGTGGTCCTCCAGCCCAACGCTTGCAAGTGCTTGAGGCTGCGTCGGGTCGCGAGTTGTGGAGTCGCGACCTGCACATTGCAGGGGCGCAGACCGCAGAGGTGGTGTTCTCTCCGAACGGCGAGCTTCTTGCCGAGGTAGCGAGAGCGCAAGGTGGCAGGTCAATCCTCACTATCCTGTCCGCTTCCGATGGCGTGCCTGTTGGAACGATCACGCTCACACAGGAGAGCCGCGTGTGTGGCTTGAGCGACAGTGGGATTGCCTATGTCGCCACGTACGCTGGAATGTCTTGGCGGCTCTCGGCGCTGCGCAGCGCCGACGGGGCAGAACTCTGGCGCACGGCAGACGCTACGCCCAACGCAGTCCTCTGCGCGCCCGACGTAATTGTCTCGTCATATCGCGTCCAAAGAGACACTACGGGTAGTGACGTGTCAAAAGAGGTGCGCGCGTTCGACGCGCAGACAGGCGCCGCTCTATGGCAGTGGCGGACGCCGGCCAATCCCCGCGAGTTATCGCGCCTCTGGAGGACGCGCGTCCCCGAGGTAGTCGTAGCCGGCGCGCGTCAGGCAGGGGCCTATATCGCCTACAACTTCGCCAGCGCAAGACAAGAGCGCAATCCATGGCGGATTGTCAGTATGATTCATCGGGAGATTAGTGTCGGCCTGTGGCGGCGCCCGCATGTCGTCGAACTTGCGCGTCTGACCAGTGGATTGGGCACGGTGTACCTCGGAACTCGGCTCGGTCTCTTCGCTCTCGATGCGAAGCAAGGGCGTCTGGTCTGGTATGCGCTGCCGAACACAGACCTGTCGAATATCGACCCTGCCATCTCACCGAACGCCAGCTCGTGATTCGCAGCCTGTTCGACTCTTCCTCACATAGGCGCATATCAGCCATACCATTATTGGCGCGCTCCTTAATCGAGGCGTCTTCCGCAATCAGCATCCCTTCATGCGTCCGTATTCATCTTGCCAATCGACCTGCCGCCTTACGACGCCAAAGTCCGGTTCAGGTATCGGCAGAGCCCTGTTTCAATCGACATGTCTTTCATACTGATACTTCCATCGCAGGCGCAACACTTTGCAGTCGGCTTACGAGGCGACCGATAGCAGGTAGATGCGCGGGCTGAGCTTGCCGATCATGCGGTAGATATGCCAGAGGCAATCGCCAAGTTTGATGTCGTAGGCAGCCTGTCCGAACTGCGCGACGTAGCGTTCTGGAGCGCGAAGGAGTCGCGCGGCGTACAGCAGATGTCGCGTTCCTTGGTTGGCGTGTTCTTCCGCCCACTCTCCCCACTCACTGCCAAGCTCAATCCATTGCTCGACACGAAAGCCCGCTTGCGCGATGGCCGCCTCCGTTCGCTCTGATCTGGCACTTTCGGGCGCGACTCCCATCGTATCCCACAGCCAGGCGGCCTCGTTCGGCTCCAGCCGCTCGGTTCCAAACATCTGGTAGACGAGCATGTGACCGCCATCGCGCAGAACTCTCCGGCAGGAGGCATAGGCCTCGTCAAGCGCTGCGACATGGACGAGAACATCACGACACCAGACGAGATCAGCGCTGGCATTCTCGGCTGGTATCATCTCGGCCGTTCCCAACTCGAAGCGAACCTGCCCACGGAGTTCTGGGTGGCTTGTCGCTCGTTCTTCCAACGCCTTGCTGGCCAGCTCGATGTGACGCTCCACTGGATCAACGCCGAGGACGTGAAACCCGAAGCGCGAGGCGAGTTCCAGGGTGTGCTTTCCTTCTCCACACCCCAGGTCAATGACTGACGCGCCTTGTGGCAACTGGAGGTCGCGCACGAGGTCATAGAGCATCTCTGGCCTGCGTGGATTTAAACTCACATCAAGCGCGGATTGAAATTCATCTTCCACTCGCGGGTAGGCGTCGTAAAACTCGTTGAGGGAAATATGGCTCCCTGAGGTCGTCTGATCGCTCATGGTCTCGCGCCTTTTATCTCCTATACCGAACTCGCCACTCATTATACGGAGGCGTATCAAAACGCGAGAATCCTGCCAACGCCTGCGCGGGCAAGGCTAGCGCTATCCTCCATGTAGAGACCGCGGCGCCAAGCTTCCGGTTAGTCGCTCACAGTGGCTACAGCGCCGGTAATGCGCCAGATCGTGAAGGTCTGCGGATCCGAGATGAAGTCCAGCCGCGCCACGCCGTCCCGGCTGACAAAGCTGGTGAGCGCCGCAGGCATCACGTCATACTCGATTGCGCGGTCGGGCAGCGTCGTCATGCGCGGGTGATCGCGCCAGAAGCGCTGCGTCTGAGGATGGCAGAAGAGAACGCCGCTCAGCGTGGCTGCATACGTGGCCGCACAACACGCGCAGATGACGCGCAGGTGGAAATCAGACCGCTGTGCCCGCATACAGCGCATCATGGCGCTGGCGCCACAGCGGAGACACACCGCCATCCCATCGCTCAGGCTTCGATCATAAAACTCATGCGCGCTGCGGCTAAGGCGCGTGAGCGCCGCGCGATGACTCGATAGCCCGCGAAAGAGTCCGCGACCGGACCATCTGGCGAAATCAATACGGTCACGTGGGTAGCACTGGGGGCAGCGCAGCGTAAACGTATCGGTCTCAGGCGCAAGGCGTCCGGCGAACCGGCGCACGCCGCATACTGGACACCAGATGCGTGTCTCTCGCCAGCCGTCATCCTCAGCAGGCGCCAGACCATAGCTCGCCGCCTCCTCACGTAACTCCGTGGTGAGGACGTGACGCAGCGCGCGTTTGCCACGATGCAGTCGCGCTGCCAGCGCGCTCTCGCTCATGCCCATCCGCGCCGCCACCTCCGCCAGCGGCGCCTCCTCGATGTACTTGGCGACGAGCGCCTGCCGTGTCTCCGCAGGCAGATAGCCCATCGCGTGATCGAGTAAGAGCGCCAGCTCTTGTCGCTCGACGAGTTCCGCCAGATCCGCCGTCTCCAGCGCCAGCTCACCGATGTGATCAGTGGCGCCCGCCTCGTCAGGAACGGTGAAAGCGACGCGCGAGGACTCACGGAGCTGGCTGCGACGCCACGAACGGCAGATATTGCGCGCGATCCCGGCAAGCCACGCGCCGTACTCCTCTGCACGCTCAGGCCGCCCAGCGCTGCGCCAGGCCGCCGCGCAGGTCTCCTGTGCCAGGTCCTCCGCGACGGCGAGATTCCCCGTCAGATACGCGCACCAGCGCACCAGCCGCGCGCGCTCGGAACAGAGCGCTCCTTCCAGCCGGAGCGCATGTGTTTCGTCGTGGATTGTGTGTATTGCGCCATGCGTTCCCATAGAAAGCCGCCTCCCGAAGCCCGTCCCAATCCTGTCTGTCTTGTGCTTCTTAGACGCTCTACCGCGCGATTTCTTGCATGACAGCGCGCCATCACTATCGTTCAGCGGAAAGTTCTTGCAAAGGCGCCAATAATCGCAGCCCCCAATAATCGCGCACGATTTGTCTTCATCCCGACCAGAGCAGTACAGCGAGAGACGCAAGTGCGCTCGCGGTCGCATATCCGGGTCATAAGAACTCTGTGCCTGTGTCGCACAGGATGAAGAGATGGAGTGTCAGATGGGTCGTCGTACGAGCATTGTCTTTGCCTGCCTCGCGCTGGCGCTCGCCGTCAGCGGATGCGGGTCGTCTCCGGCGTCTTCCAATGCGACAGCGCCGACTCCTACCCCGCCGACCAGCCACTACACCGCCACGCTGAGCTCCCTCAACTCGTCGGGCGTGACGGGAACAGTCGAGATGGCGCTGAGCGGCGACGAGATGGACGTGACGATCTCGCTTGCGGGACTCACCCCCAATCAACCGCATATGCAGCACATTCACGGCGCGCATGGCACACTTGCCACGTGTCCCACCCCTGCGAGCGCAAATGCAGATGGCATCATCACTCTCGCCGCCGGAACGCCAGCCTATGGGCCGGTCGCGCTGCCCTTCGAGCCGACGCCAACCGCTGACGCGAGCGGCAAAATCACCTGGTCGCGCACGCTACGGCTCCTCCCTGATGACATCTACAACATCAAGACGCTCACCGATCATGTCGTGCTGATTCACGGAATGTCCTACAAAGGCGTCTATGACCAGACGCTTCCCGTGGCGTGCGGACCCATCAAGGCGGCGTAGCGCCATAGACCACGGTTCTGTAGTTCAGCCCAACGAAAGCGAGGCGGCGCATGTCCCGCGCCAGACGCATCCTACGCCATACTCTGTTCCTCAGCAGTTTCCTCATCCTCCTCATCCTCCTCATCCTGCCAGCATGCGGAGGCGTCTCGATGCAATCGCAGACAGCGCCGACGCCGAGCGCGACCATCACAGCGGCCAGCGACCTATTTACTCCACGCTACAATACTCAGCTCCGCAGTGATGTCGCCTATGGCTCGGCGTCGCTGGAGACGCTCGATCTCTGCCAGCCGGTCGGCGCGCCAGCTCCACTGCCAGGCCTCGTTCTCATCCATGGCGGTAGCTCCGCGGTGGGAGATAAGCGCGCCGAATTTGACGTCCAGGGCGACACGCTCCTCGATCTGTGCATGGGTCTCGCCTCGCAGGGCTTCGTCGTCGCCTCCATCAACTACCGGCTCGCGCACGCCGATCCGTGGCCTGCGCAAGTGGAAGACGCGCAGCTCGCCGTGCGCTGGCTCCGTGCGCACAAAGATGAGTTCCACATGGATGGTCGCCGCCTCTGCTCGGTCGGCCTCTCGTCCGGCGCATATCTGGCCGTCTTCCTCGGCGCGCTGACAAAGACGCAGCCCGGCGATCGCGCCACTGAACTGGCGGACCAGTCATCCCAGACCTCCTGCGTCGCCGATTTCTACGGTCCTGTGGACCTCGCCACCTGGTATACGTCAACGCCGGTAAGCCAGCCCGAGATACGCGATCTGCTCCATCAGGCCACGCCCCAGAGCGATCCCACCCTCTATCGCACCGCCTCGCCGCTCTATGCGATAACCGCAGCCAGCGCGCCCATGGTCATCGTCCAGGGGACCAACGACACCACCGTTCCTGAGGCACAGTCCCGCGCGCTGGAGCAGGCGCTGCGCCAGCGTCAGGTTGAGGCGCAGTACATCAGCTATCCCGGCGAACACGTCTTCGCGGGCATCGCATCCGATCAGGTGCGCACGATCTTGCGCCAGGTTGTCGCCTTCATCTCCGCGCACTGAATAAAGAAAACGAGAGCGCCCTTCGCTAGACCAACCACCCTCCCGTAAGAAACACGGTGGCCAGCGTCGCCTGCAACAGGAACCCGGCGCTGGTCAGCAGGAGGTAGAGCCAGGGGCGTGTCTCGCTCCAGCGGCCCAGCCAGAAAAAGATCGGCAACGCGGCGCAGAGATAGCGTCCCGCCGCGACAAAGAAACCCAACCGGTCGGGCCGCAGCGACGCCAGAATCAGCGCGAATAGTCCCACCATATACAGCGTGTACATGACTGGCAGCCGCCGCACCAGGATGAGGGTCAGAATCAAGAAAATGGCGAGTGGCGCCAGATCGACGAGCGCGCGCGCCTGCTCGTACGACGGCGTGAGAAACGCGAGTGGCTCCGCAGTTCCTGCTGGAGCCGCCGGAGCTGGCGTGCTGGGCGCGCCGGGGCCCACGTGGTTCCAGTAACGCTGTTGCGCATGTACGTAGTGCAGGGGATCACCAAAGCGCATACCAAGGCAGAGCATGTACAGCGCAACCGCCGCAGGGACCGCTCCCACTATGAGCAGGGCGTCAAGCGCGCCACCGCGCGGTCGCCAATTCCTGGGGATAAAAGCGGCGCCCAGGCGCGCGCGCCAGGA
>DATAOM010000290.1:0-2676 GCA_036265775.1 Ktedonobacterales bacterium
CAATCGTACCACAGGCGGACTATGAGAGTGAGGGTTCATACGACAACGCCCCGGCGCTCATCCCGCGGCAGGGATCAGACCAGGGGCGTGTGTCTGGTTATACGCGAACGTTAGGAGGTCTTGAAGAGCAGCGCGACGCGGCCCAGGCGAATCTCGTCGCCCTCCTTGATCGGTGTCGGCGTCTTGGGGGCCAGCTTCTGCTTGTTCACGAAGGTGAAGTTCGTGCTGTTCTGGTCCTCGATCATGTACTGCGCACCCTGATTGTAGATCTTCGCGTGCAGGCGCGAGACGCCGCCCTCCTCGCCGCCATGGCTGGTGAGGTCCACATCGGGATAGATGTTGCTCACCGCGTCCTCGCGGCCAATCGTGATCTCACTCTTGCCGGTAAGGTCGAAGACGTAGTTATCCGCCTCGACGACTAGCTTGATCGGCGTGGCGGTCGCTACCGGAGCCGCTGGGACCGGCGTTGGGGCCGGAGCGGGCGGCGGCGCGACGGGAGCCGCCGCCGGAGCGGATACTTGCGCGCCCTGATCGAGTCGCTCGCCACACTCATCGCAAAACATCGAGCCATCGGGATTCTCGTGGCCCTGTGAACAGCGTACGGTCATCGTGCTTTCCTCCCTCACAGACCCTCTAGCGGGTCGCTGGCGCGTCACTCACAGTCTATCTCATAGCCCTATGACAGGCGCTCATCGCGTGCCAGCATATCACGCCAGCGCTCGTTGCGCCTCCAGACATCCTATTGGTCGAAGCGCTGGGTCAGCTTGCGCGTCTTGTTGCCGATGCTCTTCACGTCCTCCTGCGAGATCGCGCCGCCCGCCGCGAGCTGGTCGAGCGCGCGTTGCGTCTCCGGGTCGAGGATGCGCGTCACGTTGGGATGCAGCACCGTCGTCGCCTTGCCCGTCTTCTTATATTCGTCCAGCACCTTCGTCACCAGCCGGTGCGCGTTGGACTTCTCGGCGTAGTTCATCACGACGGGATTGGTCTCTTCTGGCGGGACGGGATCGTTGGTGAAGGTTACCACTGCGTCGGCGCGCGTCTTTTCCACACCACGCCCTGGAACCTCGTAGGACAGTTCGGCCTGCGCCAGCCGGAACGTGCCCACCGGCTTCGGCTCGACGAGCAGCTCGAAGAGGACGGCCTGTGGCGTCGCGCGCTCCACATCGCCCAGGTTCAGCGTCGCCTCGCGGTCGGAGAGCGTGTTCTGCGCGGTCTCGGCGATAATCGGCAGCACCTTGACCGCGCGCTTCGGCGTGACACCCGCGGCCAGCCGCAGCGTCATCTGCGTGTTGCGCACCGCGACGGCCGCCGCGCTCTGCAACTGCGCGCTGAAGAGGTTGAGCGCGTCGTCTGGGCGGCGGATGAACTCAGCGGGCATGCCGCTGCTGCGCTGGCCGATGTTGTCGAGCAGGTCCTCATCCCAGTCGGCGCCGATGCCCAGCGGATAGATGCCCACACCAGAAGCGCCCGCGTCGTCAGCGATGCGGCGGCAGCGGTCGGCGTCACCGTAGGTCACGCCGTCGGTGAGCAGCACCATGCGGCTGACGAGATTGGGCGCGGCGTACTTGCGCAGCTCGGTCAGCCCGACGTTCATGCCGAGCGACATCGCGGTGCCGCCGCCGTCGCGGATGCCGTCAATCTGCGCCTTGAGGCTGTACTTATCGGAGGCGAGTTGCGCCGGGACGATCACACGCACGTTGTCATCGAAGACCACCACCGAGATGATGTCCTGCGGGTCCATGTGATCGATCACCAGCTTGACGGCCTCTTTGACGGCCTGGAGCTTCGCCCCCTTCATCGAGCCGGAATGATCGAGCACGAGCGCCAGATTCAGCGGCATGCGCGTCTGGATGGCTGCGTCGTTGGGGCGCGCCTCCACCAGAACATAGACCATCTGGGCGCCGCCGGTCGCCTGCATGCGCTCCCGACCCATCTGGCAAATCAGTGAGACCTCACCGGCCATCGCCGTCGCTCCCTTTCCGCAATCTGCGTTTCAATCCTCACCCGGCATGAGCGTCGGGCTCCAAGTGTGAACGCGCGCCGCGCCATCCTGGGCCAGTCCGCGCGCCTTACGCCTTGTCCACCTGCCTATCGGACAGGCGATCTCGTCCCCATTGTATCGCGTCGCAGCATGTCGCTGTCGCACTTGAGACTACGCAGCCACGTGGCGCGGGTTGTGGCGGCAAGTGGGGCGCGATAGACGCCGACCATGACCACCGTGTCCATCCAGAAACATGGTCATGGTGGTCACGGTCCAGCGACGACCATTCTGCTCAACCTCGAAACCCGGCGTCAGATCGCTCCGTGCGCCGCGTCTGCTGAAGCCTCTACCCGTTGTCGCAGCAGCGGCTCGCCAATCGCCGTCGCATCCAGTCTGCTCGCGCCGAGGAACGTTGTGAATCGCGCAAAGCCACGCGCCAGCGCCTCCGCGAACGCCTCATCACCGCCGAGCGCTGCATCTTCCAGCCAGAATCCCAGGATGACGAACGTGTTGGTTGCGCGATCGAGTTTGCTGTCGAAACGCGCGACGAGCCGATCTCCCCACAGCACTGGCAGCGCATAGTAGCCGAACTTGCGCAGGTGTTCCGGTTTGTAGACCTCCCACACATAGTCGAAGCCGAACAACACCTTCGCTCGTCCCCGCGCGCTGACATGATCGAGCGGCGCCAGGAAGAC
>DATAOM010000291.1:0-23111 GCA_036265775.1 Ktedonobacterales bacterium
CTGATGCAATACTACAATGTCATGCAGGGCAAGGTCGTCATCATTAACTTCCGTGAGCAGACCGCGCGCTTCTACGAAAACGGCTCGCTGGTCAATTGGATGTATGTGACGACGGGGCGACCTGGCCACACCTCGATTCCGGGCTATCACACCGCGCTGGCCAAGGTCTCGCCGACGATCTTCAATTCGCCCTTCCCCGAAGGCTCGCCGGACTATTACGCGCCGACGCCGATCAATTATGCGGTGGCGTATGACTGGAATGGGTACTTCCTGCACGACGCCTGGTGGCGCAACAAGTTCGGCCCTGGTACCGAGTATCCACACTACGATCCAGCGGCCTTCAACGGCGGTTCCCACGGCTGCATCAACTTCTCTGAGGCGCAGATGTCCTGGGTTTACAGTTGGATCCCGCTGCGCACGCCGATCATCATGTACTAGCCACGTCGCGCAAGATACGTACCGAGGCGCATTGACGCTGTGTCGCACTCGGTACTATCCGTCTGCCAACCTCGGCGAAAGTCGCTGGTCCTGATTGACTGGACACCGCGTCTTTCGTCGGGTACAATGATAGAACAAATGTTCTAATCGCGCATCGTCCTACACACCCAAGGAGTCCTCCGATGACCTGGCTTGCCCCCATCCCCTTGCTTCCAGAGGCCAGCGCCGAGACTTCTGGCGCTTGGCCGGTCTCGCCGCCGGTACATCCCGTTTCTCCATCGTCAGGCACTGCAACGCCTGGCATGTCGTCGGCCAGCGCAGGGCCAACATGGCGCTGGACTTCAGCGACATATGAGCCAGCCGTAGCAGAGCCGATAGTCGTTTCAACTCCTGTCGAGCCTGCGCATGTGCGCATTCCGGCGGACCTCGTGCGGCGGATGTCACTTGAGGCGCGTCTGTCCGACAGGAGCGAGAGCGAGGTCTGGGCCGAGGCGGCGCGCGCCTGGCTCTCGCGCCGCGAGCGCGACGACGATTTTCCGCCCACTCCACCAGCCGCCGCGCAGCCCTGCCCACGCCGCGAGCGAACCGCCTGGGTCGCCATCGATGCGCTGCTCGTCGATCTGCGCGCTCGTGGCTGCGAACCAGCCGCAGCATAACGTAGGAGACAACGGATAGGACGCCCACCTGCTAGAAGTCAGGTGGAGCGTCCTATTTTTACGCGTCATCAACCGATAGCTATGCGCTCAGGCGGTCGTGATCATGTAGCGGAACTTGTTCTCCATCCGGTAACTGCCGTCTGACAGGCGGAAGGGCTTGAGCGCTTCGGTCTCCGCTGCGCGCACTGCCTCTTCACCCGCATGATTGATCGCACGGATCATCGGTCCCGCCGAGATCGTCGCCTTCAGCGCAGTCTCAAGATCAGGGTAGACCCACGGACAGTCAACGCTGACCCACTCGCCAGGAGTCAGTCCCGCCTCGGTCGCCAGACGTTCCACCAGGCCATCTTGCCCCAGCGCGAGCGGCCCTGGCGCGCCTGGAGGTGGCGGTGGGAGCAACGGCGCGAGCGCACGGATCGTCGCGACCGCCTCGCAGTCTTCATCTCTGCCCCAGAGCGCAATAATCACATGCGCGCCGGGTTTCGCGACCCGCTTTGCCTCGCCGAGCGCCTTGACAAAGTCATGCGCGTACTGAAACGAATTGAAGCCCGTCACGAGGTCGAAAGTGTGGTCTGGCCAGGGCAGCTCGACCATCTCACCCTGGCGGAAGTCGCCGCCTGGTGTCCGCTCGCGCGCGACCGCGAGCAGTCCTGCCGCCGCGTCGAGTCCGCTGAGCTTTGCGCCCTGCTCCGCTGCGATCTGGGCGAACTGGCCGGACCCACAGCCGATGTCTAGCACGCTCATTCCTGGTTTTACCGCCACGCGCGCCACCTCAGCGTGAAGCGGGCGCATGCCGCGCTCCTGTAACTGTGACCAGTCCTGCGCACGCGCGCCCCACAGTGGTCCCTGGACGCCTGCCGTTCCCGTCACCGTGCTCATTTCCCGCTCCTCTTCACTCGTGATCAGAAGGCTCTCCGCGCCTCCGATGTGTCGAGTATGCGCGAGCAGGTGGCTCAGGCTCTTCGCATAATCGGGCCATTTTGCTGAATGTAGTTGAACTGGCCCGTTCGGACAAGTCCCGCCCAATGTCACACCCCTGGCAGTTGTAGATGGAGCATGTCTATGCGCTGGCGTAGCCTTCTATGAACATCGCCTCGGATATGGGCGCCACACCGCAAATATGCGCTTGAACTGTCAGCGTACACGTAGCGCACGTGATAAGGTAGTGCTGTAGCAGCATAGTGGATGCGTGAGGAGGCGATCATGCTCAGATCTGGCCGATTTGCCGCTAGTTGGGAACTGGTAAAAGAGAGTTGGAGTGTGCTGCGCTTGGACAAGCGGCTCGCGATCTTCCCGATCCTCTCAGGCATCGCCTGCGCGCTTGTCACGATTGTCTTCCTGGCGCCGATGGTTCTTGCAGGTCTTCTAGATCAGGCGCTGGCCGGAGAGCAGGGAGCGCGAGTGCTGAGCGCCATCGTGGCCTTCGTGTTCTACTTTGTCGTCTACTTTGTCATCATCTTCGCCAATGCGGCGTTGGTCGGCGCGGTGTTGCGCAAGCTGGATGGACAGTCGGCGACGGTGGGTGATGGTTTCCGCGTTGCGCTGGCGCATCTCGGCAGTATTTTGGGCTATGCGGCGATCGCAGCCACGGTCGGCATGCTCTTGCGCTGGTTACGCGACCAGGCGCGGCAGGGCAACGGCGCGTTCGCAATAATTGGGCAGCTCGGCGTGGGCCTGCTGGGCGCGGCGTGGAATATCGCCACGTTTCTGGTCATTCCCGTGCTGGTGATTGAGAATGTTGGGCCGCTTGAGGCGATCAAGCGGAGCGTGGCGCTGCTCAAACGGACATGGGGTGAGCAGCTCATCGGCAACGCGGGCATTAGCCTCGTCTTCGGCCTGGCGACCTTCTTAACGCTGCTAGCGGGAGTCGGGCTGATCATCGCCTCGGCGGCGCTTGGCATCGTAGCGCTCATCGTGGTTGTTGTCGTGTTGACCGTGGCGGCGCTGTTGATCCTGGCGGTGATTGGCAGCACGTTAGGTGGCATTTACCGCGCGGCGATCTATCGCTACGCGGCGACCGGTCAGGTCAGCGGCGGATTTTCGCCCCAACTGGTGCAGGGCGCATTCACTTCGCGTCAATCGTCGTCACAAGCGGCGAATCCGTTTGACGATACCTTTCGGAGGGAAATGTAGACCTCGTGTTTAGGCCAGTCCACGCTGAACCGCCCAGGCGGTGGCGGCGGCGCGTGAAGGCGCGTCGAGCTTGGTGAGGATATTGGCGACGTGCCGATGGACGGTGTGGCCGCTCAGGCAGAGGCGAGACGCGATCTCGGCGTTGGTCATCCCCTGCGCGACGAGACGAAGCACCTCAGTCTCACGTGGCGTCAGGCCACTGAGTGGCTGGACTGCTAAAGACGCAACGGAGCCTTCCTCATTCGGGCGTTCTTCGAGCGCGGCTTGGAACGCTTCGGCGCGGCTAAGCGCAAGCTCGGCGCCCAGTTCACGAAAGCTCGCCGCCGCTAATTCCGCCTCTTGCGCCGCCGTCGCTCGACGGCCAAGCGTGGACAGCGTCTGGGCGAGCGCAAGACGAGCGCAGGCTGCCTCATAGCGAGCGCCGCCCTGCGCATACAGGTCAATCGCGTCTTCGAGCAGGGGCTGCGCAGCGGTATGATCACCATGCGCTGCCGCGATCACTCCAGCGCAATAACTCTGCTGGGCGCGCAGGGGATCAGCGCCAAGCGCTGTGGCGATGTGTGATAGTTCTTCCAGCGCAGCTTGCGCTGACGCCAGATTTCCATTCTGCGCCTGCGCGTGAATCAGCGCCTCCAGACCGGGCGCGCGTTCCGCCATGTTCTCCTTTGGCAGACGGCGCAGATAGCGCTCGGCCAACTCGACACCGGTGATCGCATCGCCCTGGTCTAACGCGAGCATCGCGCGCCCCAGGATCGAGAGTGGGTGGTGTTCCGCCTGCCGAAAGAGCGCCGCCGCCTCGCCAAGGCGTCCCTGCCGTCTGCGCAATTCACCAAGGCGCGTTAGCGCATCAGCGGATAAGGCAGGGCGCTTCTCGGCAAAAACACGACGGGCCGCATCCAGCTGTGATTCCGCCTCGCTCCAACGCCCATTCCACTGGAGGATGTCGGCGTAGCGGGTGCGGCAGAGGCCAAGCAGAACAGGAATTCTCATGCGCTCACAGTAGGCCATCAGATGGTCACACCACTCGGTGGCGCGTTCATAGTCGCGCACGGCGTGGCAAGCATAGACGAGCTCGCACTGGATCAAGGAGAGCCAGAAGATCTCCAGCACATCTCCGCCGAGAAACGCCGCGCTCGCCTCGTCGAGCAGTCGCATCCCTTCGGTCCGCCGACCGCTCTGCAGAAGGGCATGGCCATGCAGCGCCAGGCCACACACTTCGAGACTCATCTCACCCGTTTGCCGTCCGATCATCGTGACGCGCTCCGCGAGCGCGCAAGCTTCGACCGGCTCGCCCCTCCCAGAGAGCGCGCTGAAGCCCTCGCGCAAGGCAAGATCACCCTGCTCGACACATGGAGGCAGATCGTCTAGCAGGCGATGGGCGCGCTGCAGCCAGCCATTCACTACGGAAGCGTCACCATGAAACGCGCCATAATCCCAGGCTAGCCAGGTAGCAGCTCGACCAGCGCCGCGTGTGTTCTCGCGTTCACGATACAGACGGTACGCGTGCTCATTCGCTGCGATCGCCGTCGCGCCGTCCTCCAGGAACCACGAGGCCTTCCCGATGCCTTCGGCGGCTTCAGGGCTATCCTCGATGCGCTGAGCTTCCTCGAAGGAGGCGCGGGCTTCTTCCCAGCGACCCAGACGATACGCCTCAGCGCCAGCCTGTAAGGCATCTGCCACTGGCGTTGCTCGATCCACTTGCATTGGCGCCCACTCGCTCGTTCAGCCAAGCCGCGCGTCACTGCGCGCTCGCCATCCCAGCATACAACATCTGGTTACGCCGGAACTGCCATACAGTGTTGGCTAGCGGGCGCTAGCTGACGGCGGCTCCTGATCGATCACGATGGCGTTGGGCGGCAGCGGCGATTGTTGCTGCTTCTTCGCCGTCGCCGCGCTCTCCTGCGCGCGGTATTTCTGGTAGAAGCGGTCGAACAGATCGCGTAACTGGTCGCCGCTGAGCTTCTTGCCGCTCTCGAAGTACTCGATAGCGACCATGCCGAGCGACCACGTGCCAGCCGCCGCGATGGCCCCAGCGACGAGATCGCCGCCAATCGGCACCACCTTGGCGGTTTCCTCGGCGAGGTAGCGGAAGAGCAGTCCGCCGATAACCGTCGGGATCAACTCGCGGAAGTGGCGCGCGCTCAGCGGCTCGCCATAGATCGCGGCGACGCGCAGCACCATGCGAATCTGGTTGCCAAGCAGGATGGGGATGTCCACCAGCGGGATTGGCTCCAGCCCCGCCGCAAGACCAACCAGCGCCGCCGTGCGCACCAACTTGGTGGCCGCCTCGCGCCGGAATTTGGGCAACTGGCGACCCAAAATCATCGCCGCCTCTGGGCTGGCCTCGATCAGCGCAGGAATCAACTCATCGGCGACGTTATCGCCGTCGCGCGCCGAGATCGGGATGACATCACGGACGCCGAGGCGCGCCGCTGCTTTCGCCGCGTCGTCATCAGGATTGCTCAGCAGATCGGCCTTGTTGAGCGCCACGATCAGCGTCTTGCCATCGTCGCGGAGGTTGGAGATTGTGGCGAGGTCCTGCGCGCGCAGCCCGGCGGAGGCGTCGAGTAGATACAGCACGATGGGCGCCTCGGCGGCGGCCTGCGCCTGGATATCAGGCAGGTGTCCCGGCGTATCTACGAGCGCGAAGGGACCGAGATCACCTTCGACTATCGTCGTGGTGGTGCCGGCGGTCGCCGAGACGGCGGAGGCGTAGTAGCCACGCAGGGTGTTGAAGAGCGTAGACTTGCCGGAGTTCGCCAGCCCCAGGATCGCTACCTTGCGATGCAGGTCGCTCTCGATGTCCGATTGCGCCTGTTTCCAGTTCACCGAGTTGATGAAGCGACGCGTCAGCGCGATGGTCGAGGGAATGCTGGCGAGCGTAGAGAAGCGGAAGAGCCTGCGCGCCTGGCGGCTCACAAACTCAGACAGATCATCGAATACTCCCACGGACGGCTCCTTCGGCGTCGGCGACCGCTGCTCAATGCTCGTTATAACATGCTGCGCGCGTCCTGGCGTGGCGACGCCTCATCTTTCAGGACGTATGGCCTGGTCGGATGGCGCGCTTCCACCAATCGTCCGCCTATAAAGAAGCGAGGCGAGAGTAGCGCCAACAGGTGAAATACGAACACATGTCCGGTGATGTTGTGTAGGATATAAGATGTGGCGCGGCGTGACACGGGTTCACTTTGGCGGTGATGTGCGATGGTCAGACTCTCCGGCGTCGTCGAGCGCATCGTCTTTCGCAACGAAGAGACACACTACACCGTCGCGCGGCTGCGCCCAAACGACGATGGGCGGCTCTTTCGTAGCGAGCTGGTGACGCTGGTCGGCGCGCTGCCGGGCGTGCGCGTCGGCGAGATCGTCGAGGTCGAGGGCGAGTGGGAGGCGCACCCGCAACATGGGCGGCATCTGCGCGTCACCACCTGCACGCCACATGCGCCGGTGACGCCGGAGGGACTGAAGAAGTACCTCGGGTCAGGCGTCATCAAGGGGCTGGGACCGAAGACCGCCGAGCGCATCGTCAACCGTTTTGGCGAGCAGACGCTGGCGGTCATCGAACTGGAGCCGGAGCGGCTGACCGAGGCGCAGGGCGTCGGCGCGAGCATGCGCGACCGCATCATTGCTGGCTGGGCCGAGCAGCGCGAGATCCGGGACCTGATGCTCTTTTTGCAGAGCCACGAGGTCTCGCCGGGGCTGGCAGTCAAGATCTACCGCCAGTACGGCAAAGACTCGCTCGCCACCATCCGCGAGAACCCCTACACGCTCGAACGCGACATCTACGGCGTGGGATTCCGCACCGCCGATACACTCGCCGTCAAGCTGGGCCTGCCGCGTGACGCCCTGCCGCGCCTGATGACCGGCATCAAGCACACACTCTCGGAGGCCGCCTCCGAGGATGGGCATTGCTACCTGCCGCGCGAGGAGCTGCTAACACGCGCGGCGGCGCTGCTGGAGACGCCGGTCGAGGCGCTGGACCCGGCGCTGGAGGAACTGCGGCGGGAAAAGGAGGTCTTCGTCGAGGAGGACCGCATCTACCTCGCGCCCTTCTTCTACGCCGAAAACGGGACCGCGCGGCGGCTGCGGCTGATTCTCAAGGCGCCGAGTCAGCTCCCGGCGGTGCGCGACGAAGCCTGGGAGGCGAGCTTCGCCGAACTGGAGAGCGCGCAGGGCATCACGCTCGCTCAGAGCCAGCGGCAGGCGGTGCGCCAGGCGTATACCGCCAAGGTCTCGGTTCTCACTGGCGGCCCAGGCGTGGGCAAGACGACGGCGCTGCGCGCGCTGCTCAACGTTCTGGAGGCCAACAACGTCCGCTATTGCCTAGCGGCGCCGACCGGACGCGCGGCCAAGCGCATGACCGAGGCGACGGGCCGCCCGGCCAGCACCCTCCACCGCCTTTTAGAGTTCATCCCATCCAACAACGACTTCGGCTACAACGAGCATCGCCCCCTGCCGTACCAGTTCGTCATCGTGGATGAGGTCTCGATGCTCGACATCCTGCTGGCGTACCGGCTCGTGCGCGCGGTGGCGGTCGAGGCGAGCCTGCTGCTGGTGGGCGACGCGGACCAGTTGCCCTCGGTCGGACCCGGCAGCGTCCTGCGCGACATCCTTGCCAGTGAGCGCGTGCCTGCGACGCATCTCACCGAGCTTTTTCGTCAGGCGCGCGAGAGCGCGATGATCGTCGCGGCGCACAGCGTCAACGCCGGTGAGATGCCCACGCTCAACGGTGACCCAGATGGCGACTTCTTTTTCCTGCGTCAGGAGGACCCGCTCGGCGCGCAGCGCCTGATTGTGGACCTCGTTGCCCGGCGGCTGCCTGCGCGCTATAGCTTCGACCCGCTGCGCGATATTCAGGTTCTTTCACCGGTCTATCGTGGCGCGGCGGGGGTGGATGCGCTGAACGAGGCGTTGCAGGAACGGCTGAATGCGGATGGTGGGCCGTCGGTCGCCTCTGGCTCACGCGTCTTTCGCGCAGGCGACCGTGTGATGCAGGCGCGCAACAACTACGACAAGGGCGCGGGTGGCGTCTTCAATGGTGATCTGGGGCGCGTCGCCTGGATCGACGCCGAGAGTCGGCAGGTCGCGGTGCGCTTCTCTGATGACGCCGAGACCGCGCCAGTGGTCTACGAGCCGCACGAACTCGACGAGTTGACACTGGCCTATGCGTGCAGCATCCACCGCGCGCAGGGCAGCGAGTACGCCTGTGTCGTCCTGCCATTGCTGCGCCAGCACTACCTGATGCTGCAACGCAACTTGCTCTACACGGCGATCACCCGCGCGCGACGTCTCTGCGTGATCGTCGGCGACCTTGGGGCGCTGCGCCGCGCCGTCCAGCACGACGCGCTCAAGCGGCGCAACACCGGGCTGGCCGAGCGGCTGCGCGGCCCGGCGCTACGCGCCCTCGACGAGCCAGATCGCCCAGCGCTGCCCGCTGTCGAGTGAATCCCGACCCCCTTGTTGACACTCCCCGAAGGGATACTCGGTTCTCCGCCGCAGCCTACGCCACGGCTCCCCGAAGGGCCTGCCCGGCCCTCTCAATGTTTTTTGCAGCGTTGTGGTCCCGGTGCAGGCTGGTTCCGCACTCTGGACAGCTGTGCCAGCGGACAGATAAGCCCTTGGCAACTAGCACACCGCAGCCAGAACACCTCTGGCTCGTGAATGCAGGATTGACCGCTACCGCTGAGCGACAAGCACATGCTGCCTTGAAGCTCAGGATAGTCAAGAACGCGCTCCACCCCGCATCCGCGATGCTCTTGGCGAGATGATGATTCTTGACCATATTGGCCGTCTGCAAGTCTTCGTGATAGATCGTGTCGTTCTCACGCACTAGGGCCAACGCCGTCTTGTGGTGAAAGTCCTGACGTTGTCGCTTCACCTTCAGATGCGCCTTGGCCAGTAACTTCACCGCTTTGCGGCGCCGATTGCTGCCCTTGATGCGACGACTTACACGACGCTGTGCAGTTTTCAGCGCGCGCTCGGCCCTTCGATACCAGCCAGGGGAAAAGATGCGTGTGCCATCAGAGAGGGTAGTGAAAGCCTCTATGCCAAGATCAATTCCTATTACTTGTCCAGTTGACGGCAAAGGTTGTACAGGGATATCAGCGCAAAAAAGCAGACATACCAGCCGTCGGCTTCCTGCTTGATGGTGATCGTCTTAGGCGTGCCTTCAAGTGGACGCGACCAGCGGACGACGATGCGTCCGATCTTAGAGAGAACGAGGAAGCCGTTGGTGAGCCGTGCTCCGCCATGCTCACCAACCTGTGGAAAGGTAAAACTGTTATAGCGACCCTGACCTTGGAAGCGCGGATAACCAGGTGCGTCCCCCTCACTGATACGCTGGAAGAATGCCTCGAAGGTTCGATCTACCCGGAGCACGACATCTTGCAAGACTTGCGCATTGATCGCGTCATATTCTGGGCATGCCGCTTTTAAGTCCGGCAATTCCGCCTTCTGCTGATACAAGGTGGCTCTCTTGCCTTGCCCACGTTCCCACCATGTCTTGTGCTATTCCAAGGCGGCATTATAAAGAGCGCGACAGCGGTTCAATACCAATTGAAACGCCCGCTCTTGATCTGGCGTTGGCTTCAGTTTGTACTTAAAGGTTTTGCGGACGGTCTGTGCCACGCGGTGCTTCTCATCTAACTCTGAACGTATCGCTTCAGCCTGACGCCGGCACCCAAGACAAACACCCCATGAGAAAAGCAGTAGTAGAGATCATAATTGCGGGGTGTTCATGCAAGCAATGTAGCCTACAGGATAGCATGGTGTCAATGATAGGCGCTCTCATAGCTCTGGCAGATCACCCGACGCTTCCCGTTGCAGAGTGAATTCCGACCCTCTTGCTCGGAATTCATTTACGCGACTATACTACCTCGTTGGAAGCAACCCTAGCTCTTTGTGTTGCCTGATCGGACCCCTGAAAGGAGTCATTGGCATGACGAGCGCGGAGACAGTGACGAAGACGACCGGCTATGCGCACCCGGAGGCGCTGGTCGAGACGGAGTGGGTAGCGCAGCATCTGAACGATCCCAATGTGCGCATTGTGGAGGCCGACGAAGACCCGCTGCTCTACGACGTGGGGCATATCCAGAGCGCAGTGAAGCTCGACTGGCATACCGACGTGCAGGATAGCGTACGGCGCGATTTCGTGAATAAGGCGGACTTCGAGGCGCTGATGAGCCACTACGGCATCACGCCGGAGACGACGGTGGTCTTCTACGGTGACAAGAACAACTGGTACGCCGCCTACAGCTTCTGGCTCTTCCGCCTCTATGGTCACCGCGACCTGCGCCTGATGAACGGCGGGCGCACGAAGTGGGAGCAGGAGAACCGCCCCTACACGCAGGAGATCCCGACGCCAGCGGCGACGACCTACAGCGCGCAGGAGCCGAATCTGGCGCTCCGCGCGTTCCGCCCACAGGTGGAGGCGCTGCTGCCGCGCGTGCAGGCGGGCGAGGCGGCGCTGGTGGACGTGCGCTCGGCGGATGAGTACACCGGCAAGCTGACGCACATGATCAACTACCCGCAGGAGGGCGCGCAGCGCGGCGGGCACATCCCCGGCGCGAAGAGTATTCCCTGGGCCAGCGCGGCGAATCCTGACAACGGAACCTTCAAGTCGGCGGAGGAACTGCGCGCGCTCTATGGCGGCAAGGGTGTGAGCGAAGACAAGGACGTGATCGCCTACTGCCGCATAGGCGAACGCAGCGCGCACACCTGGTTCACACTGACGCAGTTGCTCGGCTATCAGAATGTGCGCAACTACGATGGTTCGTGGACCGAGTGGGGCAACCTCGTCGGCGCGCCGATCGCCAAGGGCGAGGAGCCGGGCGCCTAGCGCCTATCGGCTCTCTGTAGCGTTGTCCGCACTGACGTATACTATAAATAGCGAAATAGCGGGTGGAGCGTGGTCAGATTGGCTGCGCTCCACCTAGCACATGAGTGACTCTTCTACGGGAAGCGAGTGATGGCGAATGTCGATGAGCCGGCAGGAAGCCATTGAGTTTTTGCTCGACTATTATCAGAACCCGCGCAATCGCGGCGCGCTGGAAGACGCCGACGTGCATCTAAGCGGCGGCAATCCCGGCTGCGCCGATCGCGTGGAGATGTACGCGAAGGTCAGCCCAGACGGGCGCGTGGAGGATGTGACCTTCGAGGGCGAGGGCTGCACGATCAGCATGGCGGCGGCCTCCTACGTCACTGAGATGGTCAAGGGCATGACGCTCGACGAGGTCGAGGACCTCAGCTATGAGACCTTGATCGACGACCTTGGCCGCGAGGTCGTGATGGCGCGCCCCACCTGCGCGACGGTCGGGCTGGGCACGCTCAAGAAGGGCCTGCACGAGCTGCATATGCGCCGCCAGGCTGAGGCCGCCGCGAAGGAATAGTGCGCGTGGCTCAGCTTTCGGGGCAGATGTAGTACGTCCCGGCGGGAGGATTCGCCGGGATGCCCGCCTGCATCGCGGGCGAGAGACACGCTTTCCCGGTCCAGTGGCGCCCGATTGGCGCAACGAGGACTTTCTGCCCAACAGTGAACGGCAGCGCTGCCTTGTCGGCTGTGACGCCTGTAGCAAAGGTGTAGACGCCACCGGCGGTTGGCGCGTTCACGAATAGGGCGATCTCCATGCTCTGCCCTGGCGGCAACGTCGTGGGTAGAGGTCCAAGTTGACCGAAATTTGACGGATCGACGAGTGGCGCTGGAGCGATGGCGCCAACCTGCGCGTTGGCCGCGAAGGTCGCGCGCACATACTCATCATAGCTGGCGCCGGACTCACCACAATGCACCGGCGTGACCCCTGCTGGGCGCGTGTAGGGCCCGTCGCAAGGATTCCAGACGTTTAGCTTGCCGTTGTAAGGCGCGAATGCGCTGAATTTGACACTTATGCTCTCGATCACGTGCGCCTTGGAGGCCGAAGTGTTGCAGATCGTGATGAGCAGGTCCGGCGGCGAGTCGTAGGCTGGAGAGAACCAGCCAGGAATCTCCTGCTCCCCATGGGGACTCAGGCTCTTCACCGGCAGGGTAAGTGGCTTGAGCGGCGCGCTATCCGGTACCTGGAGTATCTGTTGCCCACGGCCCAGACCGGTGGGTGAGATGCGCAGATCGCCGGCGACGACTGCTGCGGGATCCTTACACGATAGGCTGTTATGCGATGGAGTAATTGGCGCGTTCGTCGCGGTTGGCTGCGCGGAAGCTGGCGTGCTTACCGATGAGCCTGTCGCGCCCTGCGCGCTATTGCCGCACGCCGCAAGCATCCCAAGCAATGCCGCCAATAGTACAGCCTGAACCGCTCTCCACCGCGTCGTCATCCAACATGTCCATTCTCTGCGCTCCGACAACCCATTCAGTCGGACATATCAGTTAGGACACATCCAACACACAAATTCGGACACATCAATCAATAGATGCGGACGGGAGACGCCAGGAAGTCGTCAACTTCCGAGAACAACATGAAGTCGCCGGGGTCGCGCGCATAATAGGCGCGGCGTACGATCAGACCGGGATCGAGCAACACATCGGCCGGGAGACGGCCAAAGCGTCCATCCATCTGATAGACATTCTGGAAGGCATTGCCGCCCACACCCAGGCGCGCGGCTCCGCGATACTGCGACCAGCGTGTCAGGCGCGCATAGACGGCGCTCCAGAACGATGACTCCAGGCCATACTGGTCATAGATATCGCTCCCCAGCCCGGCGATGAGAGGGAAGGGCGCCTGCTGGCGGTCCAGATAATGATGTCCATATTCTGGACCCGAGTCAAAGAAGGCAATGGCGTAGAGACCTTGCTGCTGATAGATGGGATAGCGCTGAATGAGCTGCGCGAGACGCAGGTTGCAGAGCGGGCAGACAGCGGCGCGAAAGAACGAGATCAAGACGCGCACGTTCGCGTAGTCCAGCAACGAGATGCGCCGCCCATACAGATCCACCGCGCTGAAGATTGGCGCCAGTTGTCCTGGTCTGAGTCTCATCTATCGCATCCTCTCGCGTTCCGCCTATCCTTGGCGTTGGGAATCAGCCCGATGCTATTATGCCAGACGCTGGCAAGTCGCTGTGATATGCTCTGGTGTTTTTTGCGCGACCATGGCTGACGTTGAGGAGAGTAGCGTCAGGTTGGGAAGATTTCTTACCGGAGATAGACCCCGTGGCGCGAAATAATAGGCAGTATGGTGATGATTGCAAGCGTGAGAGGGAGAAGCCATGAGCGCAACCGAGACAGGATTTGTAGAGATCAACGGCGCGCAGATCTATTATGAGGTCGCAGGCGCCGGGCAGCCGGTCGTCTTCGTCCATGCGGGCGTCGCCGACCGGCGCATGTGGGATTCGCAGTTCAACGTGTTTTCCGAGCGCTATAGGGTCTTGCGCTTCGACCATCGCGGCATGGGCAAGTCCTCGATGCCGCCGGGTCCATTTGCCCTGCGTGACGACCTCTACGCCCTCATCCGCCACTTCCAGATGGAACCAGCCGTCCTGATCGGCTGCTCGATGGGCGGCAGCGCGACGCTGGACTGCGTCCTTGAGCATCCAGACGCGGCGCGCGCGCTCGTGCTGGTCGGCGCAGGAGTGAGCGGCAATGCACTGGAGCCGGGCGACGAGATGAAGCGGCTCTGGGAGCAGGTGGATGAGCTAGCAGGCAAGGGCGACCTCGACGGTGCCAACGAGATCGAACTGCGTATGTGGGTGGATGGCGTCCGGCGCACGCCCGATCAGGTAGATCCCGCCGTACGTGGATTAGTGCGCGAGATGAATCTGGCCTCGTTTACACGCGACGCGGAACACCAGCAGGGTGAGTCGCAGCCGCTGGAGCCGCCCGCCTTCGGACGCCTCAGCGAGGTGCAAATCCCTACACTGGTCATCGTCGGCTCGGACGACCAGCCGCTCATTGTGCGGACGGCGGATATCCTCGCCAGCCAGATTCCCGGCGCACGCAAGGTGGTGATGGAGGGTCTGGCGCACGTCCCCAACATGGAGCAGCCTGCCGAGTTCAACCAGATCGTGCGTGGCTTTCTCGACGAGGCGCTACGTGGCTGAGCATTTGCCTGAGGATTTGTATCCTGAGGATTTGTGTTCAGTAGGGTGAATACCTGATGTCCTGCGCCGGACGCTCCTTCTATGATGTGTGAAGATGCTTTGGCTTATGGAAGGCGGCGTGACTATGGCGGATGAGCAGCAGAAAGATGGCGGCCAGCAGGGAGCGGAGCGCCCTGCTGGGCGAGGGCGTCGTGTCTGGCGCGATCTAGTCGAGGAAATCCTTGGCGAGGCGCGCGACAATGGCGAATTCGATAATCTGCCCGGCAAAGGCAAGCCGCTGCGCCTGCAAGACGATGTCTTCTCTGGTGATAAGGCGCTGGCGTATCACCTGCTGAAGAATAATGATCTTGCTCCGCCGGAGATCGAGCGCGGCAAACAGATCGACGCCGAGATCGCGCGCGCCGAGGAGATTCTTGCCACTCTGCGCCGTCGCCGTAACGCGCTGCTGGGCGGTGGGCGCATCCTGAGCGCGAGCGACCGCCGGGCGTACAACCTCGTGCGTGACAACGCCGAGGCGAGCTATCGTGAGGTGTTGCGCGAGGCGAATAGTAACGTGCTGAGTCTGAACATCACCGCGCCAGCCATCCTGCACCGCCCGCTGATTCCGATCGAGAAGCGCATGCAGGCCTTCGCCGAGGAGTTTCCTCGTCTGGAGGAGTGATCGGGAATAGAGCGGTAGCGCTGTTCCTGCACTTTCCTCTGGAGGTGAAGTGTGTCAGACCCATATCAGAGTTACCTTGCCAATATCACAGCGAAGACCGGCAAGACGCCTGAGGAGATCGCGGGCATGCTTAAAGATTCCGGTGTACTCAAAGACGGAGTAAAGGCTGGCGAGATCGTCGCATGGTTAAAAGAGAATCTGGGACTCGGCCACGGCCATGCGATGGCGATTGTGAAGTGGCTGAAAGAGCACGACCAGATGTGAAAAATGGGCGCCCCCAGGGCGACTCGAACGCCCGCACCCGGCTCCGGAGGCCGGTGCTCTATCCACTGAGCTATGGGGGCCAGGAATGGTCACGCAAATTACCTCAACGCAACCGAGCTTCAGTGTAGCACACGCCGCACACCATCGCAACGCGGCGGGCTGCTGAGTCGCTATGCTCCAGCTATGCTACAATCCCACTGGCCGCGTCGTATCTCTAGTGGCGACAGCGCAAAAACGAGCTGGCGCGAGAGGCGCGATTGACGCCCAGTGAGGACACGACTGCACTATGTCACAGCCGACGACTCCACCAGCCGCCGCCCCGAACCAGTTTCCGCAACCGCCACAAACGTTTCTGCCGCCGCCTGACGCCGCAGTCGCCATGTATGGCCTGACGCGCGCCTTCGGACAGAAGGTTGCGGTGAATGGTCTGAACCTCGCTGTGCGACGCGGGGAGTTCTTTGGCTTCCTGGGGCCAAATGGCGCAGGCAAGTCCACGACGATCAAGATGCTCGTCGGGCAACTGCGGCCTAGCGCGGGCGTCGCCTACATCGGCGGCGTCGAGGTCTGGAAGCGCCCGCTGGAGGCCAAGGCGCTAATGGGCGTCCTGCCGGAGCAGCTGAACCTCTACGAGCGGCTGACTGGACGCGAGCTGATCGAGTTTGCCGGGCGACTCTACAGCCTGCCGCGCGACGAGTCAAAGCGCCGCGCCGCCGCGCTCCTGCAGACGCTGGGCCTGGAGCAGGACGCCAACAAGCTCATCGTGGACTACTCCGTCGGCATGCGCAAGAAGGTCGCGCTAGCTGCCGCGCTGATCCACCGGCCACAGGTGCTCTTCCTCGACGAGCCGTTCGAGGGCATCGATCCAGTCAGTTCGCGCGTCATCCGCGACATTCTGCGCGACCTCACGCGGACCGGGACGACGATCTTCTTTAGCTCGCACATCATGGAGGTCGTGGAGCGGCTCTGTACGCGCATTGGCATCATCTCGCAGGGCATGCTCATCGCCGAGGGCACGCTGGACGAGTTGCGCGCCCGCGCGGGCGAAGCCAACTCCACCCTTGAGGATGTCTTCCTCAACCTCATTGGCGCCGACAAGCATGAGGGAGCGCTCGAGTGGCTCGAATAGCCTCGGTCCCTGCCGCCCAAACCCCTGATCCTGCGGTGCGAGCGCAGAGCCGCTGGATGATCCGCCCAGCGCAGGTGCGCGCGCTCTTCTGGCTCAGCGCGAAGCTGCGCCTCCGTGGCTACACACGTAGCTGGCAGCAGACGGTGGGTCTTGTCGTGCTGCTCGTATTTCTCGTCCCGCTCGCCGTCGCCGTCGGCGTCTCAAGCTGGTTTGCCTACACATTACTTGAACGCCCCTACGCGGTTGAGTTGCTCTTCGTCGTGCTGTTTGGTCTCTACGTTCTGTGGGCGCTCCTGCCGCTGCTGCAATACACTCTGAATGAGGGGCTGGACGTCACGCGGCTCCAGACGTATCCCGTGACACGCGCCGAGCAGATGGTGGCGCTCGTCCTGGTGACGCTGATGGACGTCAGCACGCTCTTCATCGTCGGCCTCTTCGTCGCCATCCTGGTCGGCTGGAGCGCGAATCCCATCGCCATCGCGTTCACGTTCGCCGCGCTCGCCTTCGCCTATATCCATATCGTCAGCCTGAGCCAGCTCGTCCTCGCCACGCTGATGGGCCTGCTGCGCAGCCGCCGCTACCGCGACCTCTCGATCATCCTATTCGCCTTCTTCGGCGCGGCGTGCTCGTTCTCCAGCCAGATCATCAGCTACCTGCTGCGCGATAGCGACCTCTCGGGGCTGATCAACCTGCCGGTCGTCGGCTATCTGCGCTGGACGCCGCCGGGCATGGCCGCGCAGGCGATCGTGCGCGCGAACGAAGGTTCGTATGGAGAGGCGGCGCTCTGGCTGCTGGCGCTGGTGGCGCTCATTCCACTGGTCGTCGCGCTCTGGGCCGTCGTCCTCGATCGTGGCATCACGACCGCCGAAGCAGGCGGCGCCACGCGTGGCGGCAGACGCGCCGCCGCTACGCACGTTGCTGCGCCGATACCCGCAGCAAGACCTGCGCGCGCGCGTCGTACCCTGATCCCTGCGCCAGTGCGGGCCGTCGCCGGGAAAGACCTGCGCTACTTCTGGCGCGACCCGCAACTCAAGGCGATGATACTCAGCTCGCTGCTGATCCTCGTCTTTATCTTCCTGCCACGCCTGACCGCTGGACCAGAGGCGTTCCGCTCCAGCAATGGGTTCCTCGGCTCGTACCTCGTCTACGTCGCGCCGCTTCCCGCCGTCTTCCTCGCGCTCAATCTCTCGCTGAACGCCTTTGGACTGGAGCGACAGGCGGCGCAGACGCTCTTCCTCTTTCCAGTTCGCCCGCTCTACGTCCTCCTCGGAAAGAACCTCGCGGTCGCCTTTGTGGCGACCCTGGCGCTGCTGGTCTCGACGCTCGGTCTGGCGGCGCTCTCCGGCAAGTGGGAGGATGCGCCTGTTGCGTTCACCGTCGGTATTGCGGGCATGCTGGTGACGATGGGCTGCGGGAACATCACCTCAATTCTGCTGCCCTCGCGCGTTCGGCAGATGCGGACCGGCGAGAACCGTATCTCTGGTGAAAATGGCTGTCTGCGCGCGATCTTGTCTGGCATCGCGCTCGCTGTCGTCTGGATACTGCTAACGCCAGTCGCCGCCGCTGTCGCGCTGCCGCTGCTGCTGAGCCATAGCGAGTTGCTGCCGCTGACGCTGGTTGCGAGCGTTCTCTATGCGGCGCTCCTGCATCAGGTGGCGACACGGATAATCGCGCCCTACATGCTCAGACGCGCGCCAGAGATTCTGGAAGTCGTCGCGCGGGAAGCATGAGATCGGGCTAAGGGGTAGCTGTCACGCTGGGCTGGATAATCGGCGTGGATGTGGCGCTAGAAGGCGTCTCGGTCGCCTGACTCGACGCTGGCATGGGAATTACGCCCATCTTGATCTTCATCAGCAGCACCCGCTGCACAGACTGATCGATGCGCGCCTGCGTTAGCTTGCCGGAATCCAGCGCCTGATGAAAGGCGTCCTTGGTCAGTTGCACGGTCTGCGGGCCATCTGGCCCGATGATGAGGTCAGATCCGGCGAGGATGGCGAGGACGGCGGCCTGTGGCACAGACCAGTGGGCGTTGAGCGCGCCCATATAGAGGCTGTCGGTGACGATGACACCCTGGAAGCCAAGCTCATCGCGCAAAACGCCCGTGACCGTCGCTGGCGAGAGCGAACTGGGATAGTCCTTGTCCACTGCGGGAATCATCTCGTGCGAGACCATGATCGCGCGCACGTCGTGTTGGGCGAGTAGCTCGCGGTAGGGTTCGAGGTCAATGCGCTCCCAGTCATCGCGCGTCCGGTTCAGCGTCGGCAGACCAACATGCGGATCGGTGAAGGTCGCGCCGAGGCCGGGGAAGTGCTTCAGCGTCGCGGTGACCTGGTTGCTCTGCTGCAAAGCATCCAGATACGCGCCCGCATAGGTGGCGACACGCGATGGGTCGCTACCGAAGGTGCGCCCAGCCAGCTCGGGATTGGAGACACCCACATCGACGACGGGCGCTAGATTCAGATTAAAGCCAAAATCATGTAGATAGCGCGCGTCATCCGCGCCACGCGCGCGCGCCTGGTCGGGTGAGGTCAGGCTGCTGGCGGAGGGCAGAGGGCCGACGATGCTCTGGAAGCGGTTGACCGGGCCACCCTCCTGATCGACGGCGATGAGCAGCGGGACGTTGGCGACGCTCTGCAGCTGCGCGGTGAGCGCCTTGACCTGGTCCGCGCTATCAATATTGAGGCCGAAGAAGAGCACGCCGCCCGCGCCCTGCTGATTAATCATGCGAATGGCGTCGGGTGGCGCGGTATGCCCGACAAACTGGACGAGCATCAACTGGCCGAGCTTGTCATCCAGCGACATGTTGCGTGTCAGGAGTTCGGCGTACTCGGTCTGCGTCAGCGGCTTCTGTCCCGCCACGGTTGGGATGCAGATCTTGCAGACGGTGGGGGGCAGTTTGCTCCAGCCCGGTATCTCACCGCCCGGCAGGATGAGCGCTGTGCTGGCGAAGCCCGCGCGTACGCCAATGAGAATCAGCGCGAGCGCCAGGAATAGGCTCGTCAGCCAGCGAGGACGCGAGCGTCTACTTCGCGTTGGTGGCGCAGACAATGGCGGGCGTGTGGGGCGCGGGCTGGCGACAGGTGGTCGGGTTGCGCGCGCTGGTCCGGGCAGGTATTGCGTCTCAATCTCAGACACAGAGGGAGCAGGCGCGGCGGACATTCGGCGCGTCGGCAGATCTTCGATGTCAGGAGCTTGAGTTTTCGCTTGTGCTTCATCCGCGCGGGCTGGCATACGCTGTGTTGGCAGGTCTTCAATGTCGAGGCGCGCAGGAGCAGCGCCATTGGCGGGTGACTGCTGTGGCTGCAGGCGTGGCGGCGCGAACCCGCTTGGCGCTGGTCCGCGCGAAGCTCTCGCCTGCCGTGGCAGGTCGTCGCGAGGGCGCTGGCTGTTTGGCGGCTGGCGCAGGGGAGTATCGGGCGAGCGGTCGTCCTGACCTTCCCCCCAGGGGGAACGTGTGGTCATGCGCGGGTGGCCTCCGCGCGCTCACGCAGGACGAGACGCGCCGCCCAGACCGCCAGCCAGCCGAGCGCACCGAGCGCCGCGAACAGCTCCAGCAACCCGACCGCGCCCGAGGCGTGTGGGTCCTGCGCGATGTAGAAGGGGCTGAGACGTTGCGCGGCGGCGATGGAGAAGACGCCAAGGTCAAGCCAGGCGGGGAAGGTTGCCAGCACGATGGCGACCTGCCAGCGGCGCGAAAGCGCTCCGGCGGCGGCGGGCAGCGCATAGAAGAGACCGGCGACGAGTGGACTCAGCGCGGATGGAATCGGGCCATCAGGGAAGCCAAGCGCCGCCCAGGTGGTCTGCGGCGTGAGTGAGACGAGCAGGAGGCCACATTGCAGCGCCACACAGGCCCCAAGCGCAGTGATCCGCGCGATGTCTCTACGCTGAATGCTATTCACACGGGAGCGACGCGCCGCGGAATACGCAGGGGCCGCCGCATAGGCGCGATCTGGCGCGCGGCCACGTTCATCATACATATCCGCCGGCGCGCCACGTGACATACCTGCCTCCCCACTTCCCCATATGCGCTTTGCTGGCGCGTCCAAGATTGTTGTTATCAGAATTAATACGTCTGAAGACCCGCGTTATTATCGCATGTCGCATCAAATCCGTCACGCGGAAAGTCCCGAAAGTCTCGCTGAGACACATTATGTCTGGACGGCTGCCTGAAGGTACTGGTTTCTGTTTCATCAGACGAATACTCCAGCGCTCGCCGTTCGTCGTAGCATACGTCGCGTTTTGGTATGCGCCAAATTGACGCGCTGTGCGACACTTGAATAGACATGGACGTTTGGGTGTAGACGTGACAGGGGTGGGGCGGTATGGCGGCGATCCACGAAGAGGTGGTCACGGAAGAGACCCCAAAGCAGGCGCAAGAGCTCATCCGGCGAGCGCCGGGCGGCTATCTGTGGAATCAGGCCTATAACTTCTGGACCTTCGCGACCCTCTTCCTGCACCAGATCATCATCACCAACAATCTCTCGCTCGTCGAACGCGGGGTCTTCGAGCCGGTCAAAACATTCGCGCTGCTTGGTGTCTATGTCGCGGCGCTGGGATTGGATAGCGCCGCCTCGGTATATATCCCACGCGCGCTCGCCGAAGGGGGGCCAGCGCGCGCCGCCGCCGTCGCGCTCCGGCTCATTCTCATCCGCGCAATCGCGCTCTTTACGATCGCGGCTCTTATTTTCTGGGGGCTGCCCGCGCTCGGTCAGGTTCTCGCGGACTTCCCCGCTACCGCCGACATGGCGCGCGCGATCAATAGCCCTGAAGTCCTGTCGCATCGCGCCCCGATGGCGTTCTATGTCGTCGCCGTCGGTATGTCCACCTTGCTCGGCTCCATGCTCACGGCGCTGCTGCGCACGCGGCTGATCTTCATCGTCGGCGGGCTGGCGCAACTGCTGATCGTCGCCTTCGCCTGGGTCTTCGTCGTCACCTTCAACGGTGGCGCGGACGGCGCTCTGAACGCGCTCAGCGTGCCAAGCGCGCTGGCTGGTATCGTCTATAGCATAGCGTTGATACGGCTGTTGGGTACGCATCTCGCCCCACTGGGGCTGAAGACCACCTGGCGCATGATGGCGCTTGGCGGCGGCGCCTGGCTGACCGATCTGGCGAGCGGATCGCTACTCAAGTCCATCGCACTGGTGCAGCTTGGCGTCGCGCTCGCGGCGACTGGCAAGGCGGAGCAAATTGCCTTCTTCGGCGTCGCCTACGAGATGGGTCACGCGGCGACATTCCTGTTTATCAACGGCATCAGCGGCGTCGGTCTGGCGGTCATGTCCGCCGCCTATGTCAACCAGCGGCTGCCCTATCTGGCTATCGCCTGGCGCACCATCAGCAAATTGCAGGTGCTGCTCGGCGTGCCGCTGCTGATCTTCTGCGTCCCCAACGCGACAGCGATCATGGTGCGGCTCTTTGGCGCCGACTACGCGCCCGCGGGACCGCTGCTCGCGCTCTTCCTGGGACTCAACGCGCTGACGCGTCTGGCGGGCGGCGGCGCACACGAAGCTGCGCTCTATGTGCTTGGGCGCGCGCGCTGGGCGGTCTTCTCGCGTTGGTTCGCGCTCGGTGTCCTCTTCATCCTCGATATCGTGTTGATTCCGCTCTACGGTGTAGCAGGTTGCCTCCTTGCCGTCGGCATCGCGCAGATGGCCGCCGAGATGATTCAGCTCACCATCGCGCGCGCGCGGCTGCGCCGCCAATTCCCCATCGCCTTCATGCTGCGTATTTTGCTGGCGCTCGTTCCTGGGCTGATCTTGACCGCCTTCTGGCGGCCAACGAGCTGGATTGGGCTGATCTCGGCAGGACTGATCTTCGCCTTGCTCTTCCTGATCATGTTGCTGCTGTTGCGGCCATTCGACGCCGAAGACGATCAGCTTCTCAGGAATACCAACCGTATCCTCCAGCGGCTGTTTGGCCCGTTTGTGAACGGTTCACGCATCGTCCCAGATGCGCCGCTCCCGCCAGGCGAAGCGGCCGCCTGATCTGTCTTGCGTCGCCACCGATCCCCCATTGTATTTCGCCGTGAACCAGCTTGAATTCTGGATTGGGGACACGCCCTACAACTCCGCCGTAGCCCACTCGTAAGTACTGATGAGGGTGGCAGAGAAGCCGATATTCGCAATGAGGCGCGCCATAGTTTGCGTCGCCGGACGCCACCTAGAGGGATTTATCATGGATCAACGATTGTCGGACACCCCAGAGGATGAGGCCGCGCGCGCCAAGAAGAAGTCCGAAGCGCAAGCGCCGAAACAAGCCCGCGCGCGGAAGAGCGCCTCAAACGAGGCGTCAAACGCGACCAAGCCCAGCGCTCGCAAGCGAGCCAGCGGTTCCGCAGAGGGTTCGCCAGCCAAGCCGGCAGCCAGGAAGCCGCGCGCCACGAACGCCAAGCGGCGTGAAAGCGCGCATGAGAAGTCGTTCTCCGGATTGGCGGCGCAGGGGTTCTCAGAGGGAGAGGCCGCGCGCTTGCTCGAAGTCTCCGAGCGGGCGGCGTACTCTACCGAGGCGCGCGAGTCTGAAGCAGTAATGAATCGCCTGCGCTTCACGCGCTGGCTTGTCGAGCGTGGCCTGATCAATGAATTCGCGGTCTGAAAGCATTCGTCGCTGAAGGGCGTTGTCGGTTGCACCGATGACGCCCTTGTTCTTGTTTCACTACCACCGCAACTATTTGTGGCGCGTTATGCGCCCACGCGCGCGACCTGGGCATGGTGGATGCGCGCCTCGGCGCGCGCGACGATCGCCGGGGACACGTCGGCTGGGCAAACCTTGCCGATGTATCCCGACCGCAGCCTGGCTCCCTCGCGCCAGTAGGCGT
>DATAOM010000292.1:0-6150 GCA_036265775.1 Ktedonobacterales bacterium
TGTATCTACCTACCGTCCTGGCGAATGGCTCTATGTTATCGGCTCGTCAGCGTCCCATTCCTCAAGTGGAATGGGGTTGGGCGCCTGCTCTAGAAGACTCAGGATGTCGGCTGAGGGCAGAGCCATCCCCAGCTTCTCGCACAGAAACGCAGCGCGATCACGGCGAGCCAGGCCGTTCAGCGCGTGGCCACATTCATACCAGGCGATTCGTTTCGGCTCGCTGGCCAGCGCGAAGTAGCGCTCCCCGCTCTCAGGAGAAACGAATTCATCGTCGCGCGCAAACTGAAACAGAAGTTCAGACGGCGTCGCCTGGCCGATATAGTGATGCGCGTCAAGCGGCTCCAGGGCCGCCAGGTACGCTTGATACTCCTCTCGGGGAGTAGACTCGCGTTCGCGCACGAGCGCCGGGTGTGTCGTGTCACGCGTCCACTCCGAGAGCGCAGGAAAGCCCGCCATCAAGACATTGGCCACGATGCGGTGTTCGACGCCTGCGACCGCTCCGCCGAACGTAGCGGCATAGCTATGGCCGACGTAGCCCAGCCGCCCAGCGAGTTGCGGGAACTCGGCAAGGAGCAAATCAACTCCCCTGCGCACGTCTAGGATCCACTGCGCGTCCAAACGCGGAACCTCGACGAGCGACAGTTCATGGTCCTGTGGCCGGAGGAACGGCGCGTCTGGACACAACGAGGCAAATCCCAGATCCGCAAGGATCACCGCCTCATCTACAAACTCCTCGCGGTTTCCTTCGCCCCAATGTCCAAAGATGACGCCAGCCTGCGGCGCGCTCTGCGCGGGAAGGATGAGATACGCGGGAATCTGTCCGCCGCCAGGGCTCGCGTAGGTGATGTCGCGTACTATCGTGTCACCGACATAGCGTTCCGCCAGAACCTGCACATTAAGCGGGGCATTCTCATCGTACTGAAACAGGGATACATCAGGCATGATATTCTGCCCCCGCTCTAGCCGCTACTCGCCTTCCTCCTCAGTATCACGGTCCTCAGCGCTACCGCCATCCTCCACGCCGTCGATGTTGAAGAGTGGAGGGCCGCCCCAGGCTGGCGGGCCACCGTCGGCGACCGACTCGGCCTCCGGGATGTCGGGATGCGCCCCCAGGAAATCGCCTTCGGCGCGGCTGGGCGCGATCTCGGCGTCGTAGAAGACCTCGGCGGCTGAATAGTAGCGCTTGCTGGAGGGCAGCCGCAGGTAGAGCCCCTTGGGCATATCGCGGAATTTGCGCTTGATCTCGTCGCGTGTCAGGCCCTCCGCCGGCCACACCATCGCGTCCAAATGCTGGATGGCGCGCCGCTCGTCCTCCGCGGTGATCTCCAACTCTGGCTCCGGCGCTTCGTCGCGCTCATCGTCCATGCCCTCGCGGTGGTCCTCTGGCCAGCTCATGTGCGCTCTCCTTCGCTGAGGTGGTCTCACTGCCTCACAGTGTATCTCATGCGCTGAGAACACTGCCGAGCAGCGCGCGCCGTGTTCTTCTTGATATACTGAAGATGGACACTTTTGCGAGCGTGATAGATGGCGCGGCAACGCCCATCGCGATGGCGCGGTGGGCTGAATTTAAGGGAGAGAAACCGTGGGGAACCAGCAGCAGTTTGACGTGGTCGTGATCGGCGCAGGAGTTGGCGGCTATGTCTCGGCGATCCGCGCGGCGCAGTTGGGAGCGCGCGTGGGCATCGTGGAGAAGCAGTATCTCGGCGGCACCTGCCTCAACGTCGGCTGCATTCCCTCCAAGGCGCTGCTGCACGTCGCACAGGTCTATAGCGAGCTCCACGAGATCAGCAAGATAGGCATCAACCTTCCGCAGCCGCCGCAGTTGGATATGAGCGTCGCGCTCGCCTTCAAGGAGAAGGTCGTCAAGCAACTCACTAATGGTGTCGGGCAGTTGCTTAAGTCGAACGGCGTCACCACCTTCCTCGGCGCGGCAGAGGTGAAGTCGCCGACCGCGATCACCGTGCGCATGAACGATGGTTCGACGCAGGAACTGCGCACGAGCAAGCTGATCCTGGCCAACGGCTCGGTCCCGATCCGCCCACCCTTTGGCGGGCTGGACGGCCGCAACGTGCTCTTCAGCGATGACGCGCTCAACCTGGACAAGGCGCCAGAGAGTCTGATCTGCATCGGCGGTGGCGTGATCGCCGTCGAGCTGGCCTGCATGTTCAACGCGTTCGGGACGAAGGTGACCATCGTCGAGATGCTGCCTGCGCTGATCGCCAACGAGGATGAGGACGTGCGGCAGGCGCTACAGAAGTCGCTATCGAAACGCGGCATCGAGATTCACCTGAATGCGCGCGTCGAGGGCATCAGCGACGCAGGCGGCGCCAAGCGTGTCACCGCGACGACGCCGGAGGGACAGAAGACCTTCGACGCCGAATACGTGCTGGTGGCGACGGGACGCAAGTCGAACACGACGGGCCTGGATGCGCTCGTCAACTCAGGGCTAGCGATGGATCGCGGCAAGGTGATCGCTAACGAGCGCATGGAGACCAACCTGCCCGGCGTCTACGCCATCGGTGACTTGGTAGGCAGGACGTGGCTCGCGCATGTCGCCGAGACTGAGGGCGAGATAGCGGCCGAGAACGCGACTGGCCACGAGGCGCGTATGGACTACAACGTGGTCCCGCGTCCGATCTTCACCTTCCCAGAGATAGCCTCCGTCGGCCTCACCGAGGCGCAGGCGCGCGAGAAGGGCGGCGAGGTCCACGTCGGCAAGTTCCCCTGGGTGGCGAATGGCAAGGCGCTGGCGACGAGCAAGACCGAGGGCTTCACCAAGGTCATCATCGGGCAGTACGGTGAGATTCTTGGCGCAGCGATCTACGGTCCTGACGCGACCAACCTCATCACAGAGTTCTCGCTGGCGATGAAGGCGGAGTTGACGGCCGATGAGGTGCTAGCGACGATTCATCCGCATCCGACCTACAGCGAGGCCCTGCGCGAGGCGACACTCGCCGCCGAGCAGCGCCCCATTCACATCTTCCAGCGGCAGGTGGCGGCCACGCGCCGATAGATGTGACAGTCCATCCGCGGCGACAATCCATGTGTAGGGGCGCAATCTCACGCGCACACTCTGCTCATTGGCGCTAGATCGCGCCCGGCAGCGGTATGCTCAAGCTGATCTCACCCGGAATAGTGTCCAGCGGACGCCTGAGCGCCAGGCCGTTGGGCAGATGCGAGCAGAAGGGGCGCTGAATGTGATCCTCCTGAAAGACCGCGACCCGCGCTTCGTGACGATCCGCCGCGGTGGGACCCTCACCGATGCGGATCACCAGCTTCTCGCCCTGTGGGCGGCATCGTGTGCCGAGCACGTCCTTGACCTCTTTGAGGCCGCTCAGCCTGAGGACCCGCGTCCGCGACAGGCGATCGAAGCTGCCCGCGCCTGGGCGCGTGGCGAAATAAAGATGATGCAGACACGGGCTATAGGTGGCCATGCCATGGGCGCGGCCAGAGACCTGCGCGGGGCGGCGCGGTATGCCGCGTACGCCGCCGGTCAGGCGGCGGTGGTGGCGCATGTCGCTGCGCACGAGCTGGGCGCCGCCGCCTATGCGATCAAGGCCGCACGCGCCGCCGCGCCGGAAGGGGAGGGTGAGAGCGCAGGGCGACGCGAGTGCCAGTGGCAGCGCGGCCAGCTCCCGGAGGCGATTCGTGCGCTCGTACTCGATGACCAGCGGTTGCGGAACGACATCTGCTGGTCGGTGTTCGACTGCTGAGAGCCCATCGAGCGGACGCCGTGAGCGAGACTCGTCCCATCGCGCATGAGCGCAATCGCCTGAGTGGATTCAGTGTGAAATAATTGGGCGGCTCAACTATGCCGACTGGCGCATAGCCCGGTCGTGGAAGATTATTCTGCCAGCGTGGCGGAGGCTTCGCCCAGATCATTGCGCTCGCCGCAGACCGCGCAGATGCCGATAAGCCGCCCGTCCTCTTCACGCAGATCAGTCAAGCGGCGCGCGCAGGTGCAAACCCACCCCTGCCAGCGCGCCGGATTGCCGAAGATCAGCGCGTGCGCGGACACATCATGGGTGACGACCGCGCCGGCGCCAACGAGCGCGAAGCGGCCAATGGTAATGCCACAGCGAATCACTGAGCCGGCGCCAATCGAAGCGCCATACTGGACCAATGTCGGTGTAACCTCCCAGTCCTGCGCGCCCTTCAACTGGCCTTCCGGTGTGATCGCGCGGGGAAAGAGGTCGTTGGTGAAGCAGACATGCGGGCCGATGAAGACGCCATCCTCGACGGTCAGTCCCTCGAAGAGCGAGCAGTAGTTCTGGATCTTGACACGCGAGCCGACGGTGACGTGCGCGTCAATGTAGGTCCCCTGCCCGATGTTGCACTCCTCGCCCACGCTGGCCCCCGCGCGGACGGCGGCGAGCCGCCAGATGCGTGTCCCCGCGCCGACACGCGCCTCTGGGGAAACCTCGGCGGCAGGATGAATATAGGGAGGGTCGAGCGCCATGATATGAACCTTTCAGCCAGAAAAATGCGCGGATGCAGCGCACGCATAGTATACAGGTCCCCTACAGGTTCCGGCGAGAGGTCAATGCGGCGCCATCAGGAATCGGCGCCGGCGAGCAGGCCTGGTGATTCCCCCAATGGTTCGGAGTCCTCGCCATCATCCAGCGCGACAGGGAGTGGGAAGCGCGCCTCGGCGATGGTCCAGCCAGGCGCCGGCGCATCGCCATCCTCCGGATTGAATGCCCTGAATAACGCCACATCGCCGTGGAGTTCCTTCACGACTAACTCGCGCACCAGGCGCAATCCCATGCTATTCGCCGTGTGAATATCGAAGCCTTCTGGTACACCCTGGCCGTTGTCCGCGACGCGGAAGACCACCCAGCCGTCGATCAGATCCTCGCTCATACGAATCTCACCGTGCGTGCGTCCCTCGAATCCATGCTCGATAGCGTTGGCGATGAGTTCATTGACGATAATCGCAAAAGTCGTCGCCTGCTCGCTGGGCAGTTTCGCTGGCATCTGCCCGATCTCGAAACGGATGACTTGCTCCGGCGAGATGAAGCTCGCCTGGACGATCCCGACGATCTTGCGCGCGATGTCATCAAGGCGCGCGCGTCCGAGTTCATCGGCGTGGGAGAGCAGATCGTGCGTCGCGGCGATCCCATAGATGCGGCCAATGTTCTCGCGCAAGATCTGCTTCGCCAGTGGGTCAGTCGTTCGGCGTCGCTGCATGCGCAGGATTGACGCCACCTGCTGGAGATTGTTCTTCACGCGGTGGTGCATCTCGCGCAAGAGCGTTTCTTTGACGCGCAGCCCATCCAGCGTCGCCTCATACAGCCGCGCATTCTCGATGGCAATGGCGGCGACGTTGGCGAAGGTCGTGACCATCTGCGCCTGACCCTGATTGAGTGTATGGCGCTGGCCGCCAAAGACACAGAGCGCGCCCAGCCCGCCACGCGTCGTCGCAAGCGGCGCGCTGAGCGCCAGGTGCAGGTCGCCGATTGCTTCGGGAAGATCGTGGAGAAAACAGCCGCGATCAGTGCGCATGCAGTCCAGCCGCATGCTCGTCTCGCCGCCGAGCGCCACGCGTCCAGCGCAGCACTGACCCAGCGGGAGTGTCGCCCGTTGGATCGCCGTGTCCGAGAAGCCGTAGGTCGCCACGGCGCGCAAGCGTTGGGTCGCTGGCTCGATCACGAAGAGCGCCGAGCGTTCCGCGCCGCTCAAGAGCACCGCCTGCTCTACGATCATCTGTAGCACCTGCTCCAGCACCAGGCTGGAGGTGACCATCGCCGAGACGCGATGCAGCGTCCCCATCTCATGCACCTTGCGGCGCAACTCCTGGTCGGTATGCGCGAAGAGCTGGCTGTTCTCGACACTCATTGCGATCTGCCCGGCGACGATCTCCAGAAAGCGCGCCTCGTCTTCGCTGAAGGCGCGCGGCTCGGCGGACTGAACCGCGATCACGCCTTGCAGGCGCTCGACGGTAAAGAAGATGATCGGCATCGCCAGCAGCCCGCGATAGGGCGTTGGCCAGGCGCTCGCCTCTTCGGCGAAACGCGGATCGGCCAGCGCATCCTCGATCTGTAGCGGCGCGCCCTGCTGGCTGACCCAGCCAGTGTATCCTTGTCCCAGCTTGCGCGTAAAGTAGCGCCCGCCGCGTGGCATAGGGCCATTTGTCGCGCGCAGCAACAG
>DATAOM010000293.1:0-7634 GCA_036265775.1 Ktedonobacterales bacterium
AGCGCTATCGCTGAATCGACCACACGCTATCTTTTCTATCCTACCACACATCCTGCCTTATAGGCTGCCTGACATGGTCTCTCCGCAGCGGGCTATGAGAAGATTGGCTTAGTTTAGCGAAGCGCGATCCTGCTGGCCGTCAAGCCGTTCAAGGGGCAACGTCCACGGCTGTTCATGCGCCGCTGCGTTTTCGAGCCTTGTTTGCAACGCGACGAGCTTGAGCGCCTCGTCGACGGTAAAGCCTGAGTCGAGCAGGAGGTCAATCAACAGATCTTCATACTGATGCACGATGCGCCTCCTCACCGTTCCATATCGCTATTGGAGCGCGCTCAGGCGATGCGTCATGATGAAGAGCTTGTCCGAGGCGCATATGCGCTGCCTCGTTCCCTTCACCAGATGAAGATAGCAGTTCGCCTGAGGGCTTCAGACGCTTGCGGAAATGCGCCAGTGGCCGACAGGCTGCTTACGAGCATGCGACGACGACCACCGACACCTTGTATACGGCGGTGGGGAACAGGAGGTAGCACAATCTCCGTGCGCTTCAACGAGAGGCATTGAGGCTTGCTGCGCAAGGAATTTCTGCGCCAGGCGCGTATTGTTCGACGCGGATCTCAGGCGTGAGCGAGGTTTGGCGACGTGGCGGCGCGATATTCATGCTTGCGTGGCGTCACGCCGAGCCTGCGCAGCATATGCTCGTGCGCTCGCCACTCCATCGCGTCGTCGAGCGACTGACGCATCAGCGCCGCGCCGCGCTCACCATACTTGCGACCGAGCGCCAGCCCAAGAATGTGGTCGGCGAAGTGTGGATTCTTGGGCAGTAGTGAGCCGTGCAGGTAGGTCCCGAAGACGTTGCGATAGACGCAGCCCTCGGCATGATCCTCGCTGTTGTTGCCGTGTCCTGCCAGCACCTTGCCAAGCGGCTTCGCCTTCGGTCCGAGATACGTGCGGCCGCCATGGTTCTCGAAGCCGACCAGCGTGCTCTCACCCCAGGTAATCGCAACGTTGCCGATACAGCGCGCCACCTTCTTGCCTTTATGGATTGTCCACGCATCGAAGACGCCGATCCCTTCGAGATCAGGTCCTTCGGCGGGATGGTAGTAGCGCGCCAGCAACTGGTAGCCGCCGCAAACCGCGAGGACGGGCATATCCTGCTCGATGGCGACGCGCATCGTCGTTGCTTTGACCTCGCGCAGGTCGCGCGCCACCTCGTCCTGCTCTTTATCCTGCCCACCGCCGATGAAGAGCAAATCATAGGCAGCAGGATCGAGTGGCGCGCCGATGTCGAGCGGAACGGCGCGTAGTGTGACGCCACGCCAGGCGCAGCGCTGTGTCAGCGTGATGATGTTGCCCCGGTCGCCGTACATGTTCAACTGCTCAGGATAGAGGTGGCCAAGTGTCAAGCTCAGTCGCTCGTCAGTATCGCTGTGAACAAGAGCGGGTGTCGGCAGTATGTCAGTCATCTTCCTGCTCCCAATACTGTGGCGCGAAGCCCTGGCGCGAAAGCTCGCCACGCATGGCGAGCATCGCGGTATACGTGGGGATTACATACAGCGTCTGGCCGACCGGTGTGCGCTCCAGCGCGGCGGCGAGGGCCTTACCAATGTCCAATTCGGCGGCGTCTGGCGCGCGGCCACCGTACTTCAGGCGCAGAGCCAGATCATAGGCGCGCGTGCCACCGGTGACGACGCTCGCGGCGATGGGTGGCGCCTGCTCGATGTCGGCGTCCCAGATCCACGAGACATCTTCGCCATCGGCGGCGCGGTCGTTGAGCAACATCAGCAAGTGATGCTGCGAGCCATCCGCGCTCAACGCGCGCAGCACCTCGTTGATGCCAGTAGGGTTCTTCGCCAGCAGGATGTGGCAGACGCGCCCCTTGACCTCGATGCGCTCGGCGCGTCCGAATGCCGGGCTGAAGCGAGCGATGCCTTGACGTATGGCGTCTGGCTGGAGAGAAGAAGCCAGACCAGCGGCGGCGGCGGCGAGCGCGTTGTAGACGTTATAGAGACCGGGCAGCGCGACGGTCACAGGCGCAGATCCATCCGGCAGCGCCAGATCAAAGCGCGTTTGATCCAGACTCGCCAGGGAGATCGAGCGCGCGGAGACGGCTGGCTGTGGTCGGGCGAAATCGCACTGCGAACACGTCCAATGGCCCACGTGGCTGTAGAAGCGGCGCGAATAGACCAGCATACCTCTGCAGCGCGGGCAGGTGCGGGTATCGATGGTCTGCACACGCTCGGTCTGCTCGCTGATGTCCGGCGCATCCTCTACGCCGAAATAGATGACTTTGCCAGCGAAGCTATCCGCGAGGGCCGCCACGGCGGGGTCGTCCGCGTTCAGGGCGAGCGTCGTCGAGGGTGGGAGCGTCTTGAGCGAATCGCGCCAGCGCTCGGCGACGAGATCCACCTCGCCATAGCGGTCGAGTTGATCGCGAAAGAGGTTGGTGATGACGATGACGCGTGGCCTGAGGTCCGCGACGACTTTTGGAAAGGCCGCCTCATCCACCTCAAACACAAACGCCGCGTCGCCATGCTCACGCAAGGCTCCTGCCGCAGAGGCGCGGTTGAGCAGCGCTGTCGCCACGCCGCGCGCGAGGTTCGAGCCTTCGCGATTGCGCCAGACGCGCAGGCCACCCTCGCGCAGCACGCAGCCGACGAGCCCGCTGGTTGTCGTCTTGCCGTTGGTGCCGGTGATGACAATGGCGCCGTGGCGCAGTTGCGCGCTGAGGTAGCTCGAAAGCTGCGGATCAATGGCGCGCGCCACCAGGCCTGGCATGCTCGTGCCGCCACCGAACTTCAACCTGCGTGTGGCGACCCCAGTGGCGCGCCCAGCCATAACAGCGGCCGCCGCGCGGATACGCATGCGCCTTGGCTTGCCGATCGCGGGCAATGGCGCGGTGTCGGGCTTGGTATCTATAGATGGCGCGCGTTCAGTCATGATCGTGTGTCAGCTTTCTCTGGAGCTGATTCGAGCAACTCATCAATTTTTGCGGTGAGCGTCGCGATAGGGCACGGCTTGACGAAGTAGGCGGCCGCGCCGAGTTGGCGCGCATACTCCTGATGCTTCTCCGACGCGCGAGAGGTCAACATGATCACGCGCGCTCCGGTCCCCTCACTTGAATCGCGCAGGGCTGAGAGAAACTCGAAGCCGTCGAGTCGTGGCATCTCGATGTCCAAAATCACGACCTGTGGCGGCTCCTTCACCATTGCCTGCAAGGCGTCGATGCCATCGCGAGCGACACTCACGTCAAAGCCTGCGCGCGCCAGATCTTGCTGGAGCACGCGACGGATGGACGCGGAATCGTCCACGATGAGTATACGCGGCTTACGTGGCGGAGGTGGACGCTGCGCTGTGGGCGTTGACAGCGGCATGCGGGTTGCGCGTGAGAGCAAAGTGGGAACGTCGAGAATGAGCAAGACCTGACCGTCGGCAGTGGTCGTCACTCCGCTCACGACCTTGCGCCGCAAGTGTGGCGCCAGCGCGCGCGCGACAAGCTCGCGCGCGACAAGCTCGCGATCCTCATGGACCCCATCTACCAGCAGGGCGAACAACTGGCTCCGGTGCTCGACGATCAAGGCCACTTGCGGCGGATCTGACTCGGAGGCGCGTCCCAGCAGGCTCGCGAGCGGATATGCAGGCAGCTCTGTCGCATGGTAGGCGCTATTTGAGAAATCTTCGTCTGGCGCCGATAGTTCGACAATGTAGGGGCGTGAGGGGACGCCTGTGGGTTTGACCTGGCCCTCGGCGAGGCTCACGGTGCGTTGCACAAAAGAGAAAGGAATGGCGTAGCCTTGCCCACTTGATGAGACGTGCAATATATGGGTGATACTCAGCGAGATCGGCACGCAGATGCGGAACACACAGCCCTCTCCCGGAGCGCTAGTGACCGCGATGGTTCCCTTCAGCCGCCGCAACGCGTCGCGCACCTCATCCAGCCCGATGCCACGCCCGCCGACCATATCCGCCTGCCCATACGTCGAGACGCCCGGCAGAAACATGAGGTCGAGCGTCTGTTCCGAAGACAAATGGGCTGCGGCGTCGCGGCGCAGATGGCCTGCCTTGACGGCGGCTTCCCGCAACCGCGCCAGGTTGACGCCGCGCCCGTCATCACCGATCTCAATCGAGACCTCATTGCCGACGTAATGCGCGTCGAGCCATACCCTTCCCTCTTCTGGCTTGCCAGCGGCGCGCCGCTCCTTCGCGGATTCGATGCCGTGCGTGATGGCGTTACGCAACAATTGGAGCAGCGGCTCCTTGAGGAGATCGCTGATCTCACGGTCGATCTGCGTCGTCTCTCCGCGAATGTTGAACGCGATGGTTTTCCCTAGATCAGTCGCCAGGAGCCGCGCCGCCAGTCGTAAGGTCAGCACGATGTCGTCGAGAGGGACTAGTCGCATCTCGATGACGTCATGCTGCACCTCACTCATCAGCGCCTCTTGCGCTTCCACGATGCGCTGGAGCTGGCTCATGACCGAGCGGAGACTGCTGTCGAGCGTCGTCACATCATCGACCGCCTCGCGCATGACGCGCATGGAGTCGTCAAACTGCTGCGCGCGCTCGCGGCTGGGCAGACTCATCTCCGCTAGCGCAGTGAGGGGTAGTGCGGGCGCGCCGGGAGGCGTGGCGCCAGATATCCGTGGCGGTTGTAGATCCTGCAAGCGCTCCGCCAGCGCGTTTAACTTGCTGAGCGCCTGCCCCATTTCTTCCTGCAGGCGAGAGACCTCATCACGCGCGCCGGCCATTGTCGTGCGGTTGATAGTCAGCGTGTTGACTCGCGCCATCAGCTCATCCAGCCGCCGCACATCAACCCGCAAAGTGAGATCCGCGTCGGTCGGCGATTGGTGATCCGGCTCGACAGTTTCACGGCCATTCGACTGGTCGCTGGCGTCATCTCTCACTGGTGTGGGCGGCGTTGGGCCGCCAGCGACCATGGCCGAGGCGCGCAATCTGGCCGCCGTATCCACCAGTGTCGGGTCAGGCGCCTGTGCGTCTGCCTCCTGGTCGAGCGCCTTCTGCAGCAGGCCGATGCACTGTAATGTCGCGACGACTCCCCATGCTCCCGCCGACGCGCCTGCTATCCGTAATGCTTCGAGCAATTCTTCGAACTCGAAGGCTACCTGCGCGAGTGGACGCATCTGCACCGTTCCCGCCGACCCACGCAGCCTGTGCGCGATGCGTTTGGCGGCGGTCAGCAGGTTCTCGTCGCTGGGAACGCGTTCGAGTTCGAGGGCGATGCGCTGCAACTCGGTTATCAAGTCCTGCGCCTCGCCAAGAAAGGTTGTCCGCAAGCTAGCAGGTATGCGGTCAAGCTCCTCGGTGATGGGCGCAGCGACGGGGAGGCGCACGAGGGTGGGTGGCTCGGTCTTGGAGACTGCTTCTGGAACGCCCGGTGATGCAAGTGGCGCGTCGATGGCAGGTTCTTCGGTGGGCCTATCTGCGACAGGCTCTTCCACAAGAGGAGGATCGCCCGCGAGCTCCCCCAACCGACCGATAAGCTGCTTCAGCGCCGCCTGTTCATCGTTGGACGGCGCCGTGATTGCTTGCGACTCCTCGATGACGCCTTTCCGATCCAGGAGGTAGAGGATGACCTGCTCGGCGACGGTGGCGAGCGCGTCTTGCGCCTCTGGAGTGGCGGGAGCCTCCGTCATGGCGCGTTGCGTTGCCTCCGTCACACTCGCGCAATCTTCGACGCCGCACGACCGCGCGATTACGGCGATCTCACTCGCCAGGCGGGCAAAGTCTGAACGTGAGCGTTGCGCGCGATACTCCGTGTCCGCTGACCGTATAGCTCCCAGCGCCGACCACAACAAATGAATCAGCGCCTGTGATTGCCTGGTGAACCTGGCAGCCGTCTCCGCGTCACCCATCGGAGGCCACCTCCGAGTTGGTCAGCGCGTTGATGGTGTCTGTCAACAGCGTGTCAAGCGCAACCAGCGCAAAGCGCGTCTGATGGACCTCTGGCGCGAGCAGACCGAGACGAAAGCGAGGCGCGATCGCGCCAAAGGCTGGATGCTCCACCAAATCGCTCAAAATCTCGTGCGGCCGCAGGGTCAGAATGTCTCCAATGCTCTCCACGAGCAGCGCCAGCGATCTCACTCCCGTTCCGACCACGATCGCGCGTTCACGTCCGGTCAGCGCCGAGTATGTGTCATAGGTGGAAGAGGCGTTGCCAACGCCAGCATAGGCGGTCAGGAGCGGACGCATATCCGCGGCGCCGACGATCTCAGTTCGCAACTGAAAGACGCCAAGAAACCAGGCTGGGCTGTCTGGCAAACTGGCGATCACGGGTACCGAGCTAAGGGCTTCACGGATCGCGGCGAGGGGAGCGGCGCAGGCGACGCCATCGCAGGAAAAGGTGAGGAATTCAGGACTGTACTCACTGGGCATGGTCGATGAATGCATCATAGAGGAGCTCTGCGCTCCGTTGGAAAGAACATGATTGGAGGACGACATCCTGAACTCCGTTGGGCGCAGACCGAGCGGCCCTTACGCCCGAGCAGTTTCATTATTCAGCAGGGAGGCCATCAGAGAACAAGGATACCACGCGCGTACAGAGGCAGTCGATTGGTGTAAACATACGTCTCACGGGCGCCCACCGCCGCACACATCCTAGTTTGAGCTAGAAGTGTCGATCCCGAGACGCCGGCAGACGAGCGCGGCCAACTCGCTCGGCTTGAATGGCTTGCTAATAAAGTCATGCGCGCCCGCCAGACGACCTCTCACCTTATCAAGTATGCCATCATGCCCAGAGAGCATGATGATTGGCATATCACGGTGCGCGCCATGCAGCAGATCCGCCACCTCGTAGCCAGACATGCGCGGCAAGTCAACATCGAGAAGCAGGAGATCAGGGACTTCTGTCTGACCCTCCTGCAACGCCCGCATCGCGCTCATGCCATCGGCGTAGGAGACGACCTGAAGGCCGACACGCGCCAGCGTATATTCGATGATGATGCGAATGACTGGCGAGTCGTCGATTGCCATGACGATCGGTCTGGACTGATTGGACATTTTCCCGGTCCTCATTCAGGTAGTCGGACCCCTCTCCCCCCGGTATAGTGCGTCATGAGAAGCGCCGTCAAGTATGCGCGACCATTGGCCCCATATGCGCCTGACGTTGCTGCTAGGGGACGGGTCGCGCATGGATGTCAGCGAAATGGCTGTGGACTCTGGAGCGTCTGGAACAGCGCCTCCCACGCCTCCTGATTCTGGGAGCGGTCCTGTGGAGAGGCGACCCGCGCGTTGATCGCCTCGAAGGCGGCGCGCAGGGCCTGCTGCAATGTCGCCGACGCCGTCTCGTAGAACTCGGAGCTGACGGTGATCGATCCTCGTGAGGCGCCTTCAAAAGATCGGCGCGAGAACGCGGCGAGGTCGTCGAGATCGATCTGGTTATTCTGTAGAATGAGCGCGTGGTCGGAGATCTCCAGCACACCGTTACGTGATAGGAGAGATCTCAGCGTGTCTGGCCCAAGTTGCAGGCCGTTCTCGGCATATACCCGGCCCAACGCGCGCATGGTGCCATTGATGTAGCTGGCGATACCAACGAGATGATCGGTTGGTGTACGGCGCTTGAGCCAGTCTTGCTCGAACTCGATCAACAGGCTGAAAAGGTCGAAATCGTGCATGCTCAGACGCGC
>DATAOM010000294.1:0-2495 GCA_036265775.1 Ktedonobacterales bacterium
TCATCCGCAGGTTCGCCACACGTTCATTCCGGCCATTTCGGCGCGGTATGCTGGCGAACCGGAATCTGGTATCCTCTTCTCGCGCCTGTTCACGCTAGAGCGGGCGATGGAGATGGGGAGAAGGGGGTTGTATGTCGAGGGTACGAGCGTTGCAGCTCGCATTATGGCTGGCGCTCAGCGCGCTGGCATTTGGCATTGGCTGGAGTCTGGACAATGGGCGCCACTTCGAATTACCTGCACTGGCGCTCGCGCTGATCTCTCTCGGTGTCGGCGGAATCGTGCTCGCACTTATTCCGTTCATCATCATCCAACCCGCCCGCTGGGCACGAGAGCAGATTCGCACCGCAGATGTCAGCGACTTGATCGCCGCCTCGATCGGATTGGTCGTCGGGCTGATCGTCGCCGCTCTGCTGGCGATTCCGCTCTCGCAACTCAAGTTCTGGAACCTGGGAACATGGCTGCCCTCGCTCGCGGCGTTGCTTTTCGCCTATCTCGGCATCGCGACGGCGGTGCTGCGCAAGGAGGATTTCGCCAAACTCTTCACAATGGCGTTCGCCGGACGCAATGCGCGGCGCGCCGCGCGCGAAGAGCGCGACGAGGAGCAGGAGGACCGCGACGAGATTCAGGGCGGGAAGATACGCGAGCGCTTTGGCGGACGTGGCAAAAGCAAGCCAGGCGAGCGCATTCTGGTAGACACCAGCGCGATCATCGACGGACGCATCGCCGACATCAGTCAGACCGGCTTCATCCCTGGCGCGCTGGTGGTGCCACGCTTCGTGCTGGAGGAATTGCAGCACATCGCCGATTCCGCCGACGGTATGCGCCGCGCGCGTGGGCGCCGCGGGTTGGATGTGCTCCAGCGGCTGAAAGAGTCGCCGGTGACCGTCGAGATCACCGACGCCGATGTGGAAAACGTTCCTGAGGTGGACGCCAAGCTGGTGAAGCTAGCGCGGCAATGGAAATGCGCGATCATCACCAACGACTTCAACCTCAACCGCGTCGCCGACCTGCAGGGCGTGAAGGTGCTCAACATCAACGAGCTGGCGCACGCGGTCAAGCCGATCCTGATCCCTGGCGAGGAGATGGAAGTCAAGATCATGCAGGACGGCAAGGAGCTGGGGCAGGGCGTTGGCTATCTGGACGACGGCACGATGATCGTCGTCGAGAACGGCAAGTCGCACATGGGCGATACGATTGACGTGACGGTGACGCGCGTCCTGCAGACCGTCGCCGGGCGGATGATCTTCGCGCAGCCCAAGCAGGCCTCCACTGCCGCGCCGCCCCGCCGTACGGGCACGGCTTGATGAGCCGTGTCGCCGCCGCCTGAGGCAAGAATGGCCATAGCCGCCCGCGATGTCTGCGCGATCATCGTCGCCACTGAGCAAGATGGAGACTTGATCTGGCGGGAGGTCGCGGGCAAGCCGCTGCTTGCGTGGAGTATCACAGCATTTGAGTTGGCGCGATCTATCGCGCGCATCCTGCTCGTCGTCCCAGAAGCGCAGGTCGGTCGCGCGACGGAGCTTTATAGTCAAGCGGACCAGGAGAAAATCATCGCGATTCTGCCTAGTAGCGCTCGGCGGCGCGATGGCCTTGAGGCTGCCTTGGGCGCTTTACCTGATGAATGCGCCTTCGTGGCGATTCACGACGCCATGCGACCATTGGTCACATCCGCACTCATCGAAGCAGGCGTTGCGCTGGCTCATGAAACTGGCGCCGCCATTCCTGTCGAGCCGGTAAAGGAGACCATCAAGCGTGTGCGTGATGGCGTGATCGTCGGGGCTATCGCACGCGAGCGGCTAGGGCGAACACAAACGCCGCAGGTCTTTACACGCGCGCGCCTCCTGGAGGCGTATCAGCGCGCCGCGCCTGATCTGGACTCGCCAGACGAGACTGCGCTGCTACTCGCGGCTGGTCTACCGATAAGCTGCTATGCGGGCGATTCGGAGAACCTGCGCGTGACCTCAGTCGACGAGTTGCCCGTCGTCGAGGAGTTGCTCAGGCGCCGTCTGGTGTAAGACAGTGGCCACAGGCGCCTGCGTGGGCCGGTGTGCGGGCAGCAGCAGAATCGCCAGCAGCCCCGCCGCGACATAGCCAAACCCTTGAATGTTCAGCACGGTGATCAGATTCGCATCGGTGGTCACTAGTCCCGCGATGACCACTCCGATCAGCCGCAAGAGTCCCGTGATCGCGCCCAGCGCGCCAAAGACACGCCCACGATAGGCGTCCGGCGCGCGCGCCTGGAGCAGCGACTGCATACCAGTCATGGCGCCGATGCCAGGGATACCCACCGCGACGAAGAGACCTACGACGACCCAGAAAAGTGGCGCACCAATATTGGCGCCGGCAAGCGATTCCCCGAAAGGGACCAGCGTTGGCGCGTTGAAGATCGCCAGATCGATCAAGCCGAAGAGCGCGGCGCAGACGCCAATCGCCCAACGCGACATCATGCGCGCGCCCGCCCAGCCGACGAGAAGGCCGCCGATCAGCCCACCGAC
>DATAOM010000295.1:0-3509 GCA_036265775.1 Ktedonobacterales bacterium
CAGCAATCGTCGCTCTCACACCGACGCGCTCGTATGCGTCTCGTAATCGCTCCAGCCGCCCGTTGGGCCTGTTGTCGAGCATGCCGAAGCTGATGAAGGGCTGTGGGTGCGCGTTGCGGATGTGTCCCGGCGCGACGATGGCGCCAAAGAGGCCGCAAAGTCCACCGGCGACGCGCTCCTGGCCATAGACCGCCGCCAGTTGATCGGGCGCCTCGACGCCATTGAGCAGCGGGACTGCTACGGTGTCTGGTCCCATCAGCGGGCGCATGGACTCGATGGCCTCTGGCGCCTGCCAGCCCTTCACCGCGAGCAGCACGAGATCGACAGGGCCGACCGCCGCGGGATCATCCGTCGCCTCGGCTGGCTGAATGAGCATGTCGCCATCCGCGCTCTCGACGCGCAACCCATGCTCACGCAGAGCGCGCAACGTATCGCCACGTGCGATGAAGGTGACCCCCTCGCCAGCCTGTGCGAGCCGCGCGCCGAAGTAGCCGCCAACGCCGCCCACTCCCATCACCGCGATGCGCATACGAATCTCCCTCGATGAAACGCGGCGCGAGTGTTATGCGCCTGTCAGCGGCGTCCCCCACTCGACGCTCCCCACAACCTGGATGTGGAGTATGCCGCCTGCGTCTGCGTGCGCCTGCAAGATCGCGCGTGCCTCGTCGTCGAAGGCCTGCGCAGCGGCCGGGTCCATGCGCTCGCGCGAGAAACTGCTCATTGAGTGCAGCCCTTCAATGTAGTCTTCGACCGGCTGTGCGAAGGGGATTGGCTCGCTCTCCCACTTCCCGACGCTGCGGAAGAGGCCGCGTGACTCAAGGTGATGAATCAGATCGTATGGCCGGTAGTTCTGGTTCGTGGAGTAGCGACGATAGATCGGCTTGAGCGAGTCTCCCCACGCAATCTCATGCTCCTTGCGGCTGACAAGGGCCAGAAAGCCGCCCGGTTCGAGCGCGTCAGCGAAGCGGGGTAGGACGCTATCCCAATCCATCCAGTGCAGGCTCTCGCCTGCGGTAATCAGGCCGTAGGGCGGGTCGAGCGCTACTTCTTCGATGCGCCCCTGAATCCAGCGGATACGTTGATCGTCGCCACCAGGAAGCTGCTGTCCTAGCGCGATCATGCCCGCCGACCAGTCCACCGCGTCCACCCGCTCGACATAGGGTGCGAGACGACGCGCGACATCGCCCGGCCCCGTTCCGACATCCAGCACGGCGCGCGAGGAACCGGTCATTAACTCGGCGAGCTTCTGGAACAATGATTCAGGGTACGGAGCACGATATGGATACGCCTCGATGACTGACGCCTCCTGAAAGGCCGAGGCCACGTGCGGCCCAAGGAACGCTGGTTTCGGCTCGATCTGCTTCTTCTTCTGGTTCTCGTCCATATCAGGCGGTCGTCTCTTCGGTGGGTGTAGGCTGTGCTGGTGGCGTATCGGATGGCGCTCCGTGAGCGTAGACGCCACGATACTGCTCCGGGAGCATGGCGGCGATGCGTAGCATAATCTCATCCGTCGCGCGCTTGAGGTCGTCGCCGGTGCGCTTCTTGCCCGGCTCGCCCAGCGTTATCGGCTCGCCGTAGCGGACGTGGACGGTCGGCGCCCAGGGACCGTATTTGCCGTGGAAGCAGTCCTCCGACCCCCAGATGGCGACTGGGACAACCGGAGCGCCCGCGCGCATGGCGATCAGTGCGACGCCGGGCAGCGCCTGGATCAGCGCGTGGTTGTCGCTGCGGTGGCCCTCGGGGAAGACGCCAACGAGCTTGCCCTCGGTGAGGAGGCGCTCGGCGACGCGCAACGATTCGCGGTCGCCCTCGCCACGGCGCACGGGGAAGGCGCCCAGGCGGGTGATGTAGCCTCCCAGGACCGGCTGCTCGAATAACTCAATCTTCGCCATGTAGTGGACGCGTCGCTTCAACGGGTAGGCGACGAGCGGGATGTCGGCCCAGGCGAGGTGGTTCGGCGCGAGCATTACGGGGCCACTGGCAGGGACGTTCTCGACGCCTTCCGGGCGCAGCTTGGCGATCAGTGGCAGGATGAAGTGCGCGGCGAAGCGCGTTCCTTCGTAGACGAAGACAGATTCGTCGCCTGGACGCTTGAGATTGCGGTCCTGCGTCGTTGCGACTGCCATATGCGCCCTCCATACTCAAACCAGGCTCAACCCAGGCTCAACACAACTGGCGATGCCCGCTCAGGAAGCCGCATCATCTGGCGCGTGTCCTAGCCGCTCGCGCACCAGCGCCAGCACGCGCTCGACGGTCTCCTCCGGCGCGGCGTGGCTGGTATCGATGCGCACGGCGTCGGGCGGAATCTGGAGTTGCTTCGCGTCCTTTTCGTCGCGGCGGTGAATCTCGTCGAGCACGGTTTCGTACGATGGCGCGTCGGCGCCGAGGCTGGCGACGAGGTCGCGGTGGCGGCGGCGCGCGCGTTCCTCTAAAGAAGGGTCGAGGTAAATCTTGAGGTCGGCGTCGGACAACACGACGGAGCCGATGTCGCGTCCGACCATCACGACGTTGCGGTGGTCGCCCATCGCGCGCTGCAACCGGCGCATCTCCGCGCGCACGCCATCGTGGCGCGAGACCTGTGAGACTTTCTCCTCGATGCGCGTCTCACGCAGGTGGAGCGTGACATCCTCGCCGTTCACCAGCACAGTGTATTGGCGGCCATCCGCTTGCGTCGGGGAGACAATCTCGATGTGCGTGCGCTGCGCCAGAGTCGTCAGCGTCTCGGCGTCGTCGGGAGAGACATGCTCGCGCTCGGCGACGAGGGTCATCGCGCGGTAGAAGGCGCCAGTGTCCACGTAGAGATAGCCCAGCCGCCGGGCGACGCGCTCGCCGATGGTGCTCTTGCCGCTGCCGGCGGGGCCATCAATGGCGATGCGAACGTATCCGGCGCGGCTCGTGTGGCTGGTGTCTGACTCCGGCGATTCCATGGCGAAATTCCCTCCTGCGCGCATTCCCGCGCCCATTATAGCAGGACAGCAGGCGTGATAGCATGGTAGCAGCCGGGTGAGGGGGTGAGGTCAAACCCGCGCGGTGGACGGACGGTATACAATGCGTGTGAGTTGAGGGCGGCAGGATGCGCCGCTCGCCCGCAATGACGGCCAAGATGAACGCTACGAAAGCGCATGGATGAGCGATGCGAAACATTTCCGGCGACGATTCGCTCCAACAGGACATGGACGAGTGGTCGCACAATCCACTGAATCCCTTGATCCGTCTGGGCGGCCTGGAGGGCGCGCTAGATAGCAGACTGGATGGCGTCGCGCCGTCCGCTGAAGCCGCGCCGGTGGTTGCCCCGGAGGAGGCCGCGCTGATCGCCCGCGCGCAGGAGGGGGACCAGGACGCCTTCGCCGTGCTCGTGCGGACACACCAGCGGCAGGTCTATGCGCTCGCGTTGCGGATGCTGAGGGAGAACGAGACGGCCTACGAGGCGACGCAGGAAGTCTTTCTTGCGGCATGGCAGGGGCTGCGCAGCTTCAAGGGCAAGGCGCGTTTCGCCACGTGGCTCTATC
>DATAOM010000296.1:0-4007 GCA_036265775.1 Ktedonobacterales bacterium
TTACCCTGGGCGTCATCACGGCGGTTGGAGGCGGGATCATCCGTGACCTGCTCATCGGCTCCGTCCCACCCGAAGCGTTCACGAGCTGGCTCTTTCTTGCCGTCGCCGCCGCTGGCGCGCTCGTCGTCTTCTTCCTCAGCGCTCGCCTCACGCGCTTCAACTCGATCATCATCCTGCTCGACGCTGCGGGATTGAGCCTCTTCTGCGTCACCGGCGCAGCAAAATCGCTCAGCTTTGGTCTCGGCCCGGCCCAGGCCGCGATTCTTGGGACGATCACCGCCGTTGGCGGCGGCACCCTGCGCGACATATTGATTGGCAGGATACCGCCAATCCTCTCGACCGGCCTCTATGCCATCCCAGCGCTCATCGGCGCGACAATCGCGGTCCTCGCCATTCGCTACGGCTTCTACGGCCTGCCGGCCGCAGCGCTGGCCGTCGGCGCCTGTTTTGCCATTCGCATGCTCGGCGTCCGCTACAACCTCAACGCTCCGGCGATGCGCCTTCCCGTCGATACGCATGATGAGACGCTGCGGCCATAAGGAAACACACCGCATATACCCTGCCACCTGCCAGCGTCAACTTCTTCACCGGCGCGCGCTTGTGTAGTAGGCATATCACACAAAACAGACCATAGCGGCCGCTTGTGTGTGGGTATAGAATTGGGTCAGACGGGCGACGACGGGGTAGAAGAGGCGCAACGGTTGCGTCTTCAGCGAGAAGGCATGGCTCGGGTATGCCCGCTTGGGGAAATAGAATGGGGGAAATCAATGAAAGCCAGGCTAGGTACTGTGAGTTCCTGCCTATCAACTCTGTTGGTGGGAGGCTTGACGCTTATCAGCGCAACGCTGCTCTTCCTAGGTATGTTCGCCGCTGCCTATTTCTCAGGCTTGGCAATTCAGCAGAATTCTTCCGACTTGGCCATTCGGCCGAACGCGTTTGTACGTGTAATTGTCACCATCCTGGTCATTGCCATTCCTTTGGGTGTGTTGCCGTTCCTCTTCAGGCTATTTGATCGGTGGGTACCAGGCCTCCCTCCCTTTGTTGCTATGCAACGCTCGGCCGGGGCCAGCGCCCAGGCGCGCAGTCTGGAGCGCGCCTTGAGCAATGTCCACAGCGCCAACCAGCGCGAGCGGGTAGCGGCAGTCGTTGCTCTTGCCCGATCTACCAGCCCTGCGGCGGTTGAACCGCTCATTAGCGCTTTAGGGGACGAGGATGCAGAGGTACGGCTGAATGCGTCCGCAGGTCTTAGCGCCCTCGCGATAAAGCTGCGCGACGAGGCAGCAGCGGCCCGGGCCCGAAGCGCGTTGCAGGAGTACCGCGAGCGCGGAGGCGCATGATTCACCCTATTGGCAGGCTGCCTCCATGCCCACGCAGTATCATTGTTCTCGCTTTCTTCACCAGGAAGATCCGAGCCTCATAGCGCGATGATCTGGATCTGGCCGAAGCGCAGCGACGCCAATCCGCACTCGATCGTCAGCGGCCCATGGGAGAGCGGCCCCGGCGTGACGGCGACCGCCGCGCTCAGCGCTGTCTCAGCCGTGCTCAGCGACGAGTCATTGCGTTTGAATTGCACACCATTTCCGCGAACCTCCACATGGTACGTCCACATGGCGTGGCGCGGCTCGTAGTCGGTCGTGTGGGCGTTACCTCCCTGCGTGTCACGTGGATCGAGAAACACCCAGGCGTGCGGATGATCCCCATTCGGATGCTCCAGGTCCGTGTGCAGCCCCTGCACCTCGGCATGGAAGCCGGGAGATGTAGAGGTTGGCGCGGCGACGAGGCGGAAGTACCCCCCATCCTGCGGTTCGTCCACTACCTGCACGGAGAAGATCACCGCATAGTCGCGCACCGTCGGCTTATAGGGGATGGTGAGCGTGCGGTTGTCTTGCCCATCGATCTCCAGCATGCCGTCATGTACCGTCCAGCCATCGCTCGCCCCCCAGCCGTCCAGTCCCTTCGACCAGTCTGATTGGAAAAGCACCGTCCCCGGCGCGGCTGTCGTAAAGGCCTGCGTACTGGTGGCGGTGGCGCCCGCGGTGACGGAAGATGTCGCACGCCGCGCGAACTGGGCGTAGATCGTCGTCGCCACAATGACGAGGATCAGCGCCGCCGCGACCCCCGCGATGGCCGTCGCGCGCGCCCCCCAGACGCGTCTTCTGGTATCCAGACGCGCCGCATCCGGCGCTTGTGGATCATGCTGATCATGTTCCGTGCTCATGGTCTCCCCCAGGGTATCTTCGAGGATGAACGCATAGTCGTCGTCGTCCTCGTCGTAAATCTCGTCATAGGTCTCGCCGCAGACCGGCTGATATGGCAGAAAGAGCGTCGTTGCGCTGGCCGTAGGCGAGTCAGCGCCAAGCGCCGGGAAACGTGCGGATCGCCTCGGAGGATCGAGCGTCTGAATGCGCTCCGAGAGGGCTAACCACCCTTCCGCGCTGGTCTGCGCAGGAGCCGTCTGTGCTTCCTCACGAGCCAGCGCCGACCCGACCGCTCGCCATTGAGCCAGCTCATCGCGGCAGCGCGCGCAGTCCGCCAGATGCGCTTCAACAAGCGCACGTTCGGCTACCGTCACACGCCCGGAGGCGTACCACGGCAGCGCACGGATGCACTCAGCGCAGGACTGTCGCGCGGTCATGGCGTCTCCTCCTCATGCGCTGTCGCATGGGCGTATTCCTGAATGAGCGCACGGCGCGCGTAGCTGATGCGGCTCTTGACCGTGCCGAGCGGGACATCCAGAATCTGCGCCACTTCTGGAGCCGAGAAGCCATGCTGAAAGGCGAGCCGCAGCACCTCACGATGCTGTGGCGAGAGCCGCGCCAGCGCGTCGTCGAGCGCGAGGCGCGTCAGCACCCCGTTCTCAAATGGCGCCCCGTGATCGCGCCCGGTCTCGAAGCTCTCGGCGTCAATTCCAGCGTGATGCGTGTGTTCAGCGCGCCGCACAGTGTCGCGCCGGGCATGGCTGGCGTGATGACGCGCGATCGCGTAAATCCATGCCAGCGCGCTGCCCTGTGGTCGATACGACGGCGCCGACCGCCAGATAGCGACGAAGATCTCCTGCAGCAGATCATCGAGCATCGTGGCGTCCACACCATCCAGGTGAGCGAGATAGCGCCACAGCCGTGGACGGCATTCCAGATACAGCTCGCGCATGGCTTCATGGTCGCCCGTGGCGATCCGCGCCAGCAGCGCATCCATATTCGTCCGCCCTTGCTCTGTACGCGTCTGCCTACAAGCCCTATCTCACACAATAACCATATGCCATCACACAAGCGAAAGGTTCAATAGCGCCAGGCATGCGCATCAAGAACGCCCCATCAGCTTCATGACCCCTGCTCTGGGCAAAGAAGAGAGGTCGGCGAAGGAAGAGATTTTGGCGAGCTCACAGCAGTCTGAATCGTCGCTTCTGGCGACCCTGCGCCGTCTACCGCATGGATGACCCTGTCAGGACTGTGCTGAAGGGAGCGGAGTGGCCGCAGTCGATGGGCGCCTCGACCCAGTTGAGCTACGGATGCGCCGGACGCCATAGGCAAGGTAGAGGAGTTGGAGCGCGAACAGCACGACCACAAACGCCAGGTGGGCCTGCAATAACCGCATGTCTCGATCATAGATGGCGTGCGGTGAATCGAAGCTGTCTATGCCTGCGGAGAGCGTTCGCGTCATCCACGCAGCCAGAAACGGCGCCACAACAGTGAGCGCCAGTGCAATTGCGCAGCCTATGATCCAGCCGCGCTGGCGCGACACCCCCGCCAGGACCAGCGCCCCGATGCCTTGGCCCAGGAGAACGGGCAGCGCGAAGATGTACCAGTACGTTATGCCAACAGCGACGCCAAGGTAAAACCGAGCCTGTGGTTCCGCCAGCGCTTGTTCGACGCTCTGCCGCAGCGCTTGCAGGTACACGAGCGAGAAATACGCATAGTATGCGGCGGCGAGGAGCGCGAGGGCTGTGAAGGCAATGCCGTGTCCCCACTTCCAGTCCAACAGGGCCACCAGGACATTGACGAGCAGCA
>DATAOM010000297.1:0-5865 GCA_036265775.1 Ktedonobacterales bacterium
TTATCCATCCGACGCCTCGATATTTCCTCATCCCACGAGCGCTCGAAAGAACACCCTCTGGCCAATGGCGCAAGAGTAGCATTATTGGCAAGAGAGCAATCGCACCTGTGTGCCAGGCGCCTGTGTCTCATGTGGAGCGCGCGTTGGAACGTCTCAGAGATTGCGATTCGTCGCGCCAGTCGAGGTGAGCAGATAGACCCCGAGAATAAAGAGCAGGACGCTCAACCCGCCGAGGCTGAGAACGCCGATCAGACCCGCCGCATTGACACTATTGCCGGAGCCACCACCATTGTCTGGCGTTGGCGTAACCCCTACAGTCGGCGTCACGGTTGGCCCAACAGTTGGCGTTGGTGTGGCCGCCTGTCCAATCGTGATCGGCTGCGTCGCGATCAGCGCGGGCAGATACTTGCCACCGCCATCGTTCGAGACCACCTGCAAGAAGACATTACCCGTGAAGGTGGGTAGTTTCACGGTGACCGTAAACGAGCCATTGGCGTCGGCAGGAAATCCTGGGTTATTCGTATCCACCCGCTTCAGCGCGTTCCCCAACTGCAAATCGGTCGGCGCGAAATCCTGGTGGAGCGTCACGAATGCCAGCAACTGCGTGTGGTTCGAGAAATAGTTCTTGCCGCTGATCTGGACCGACCCGCCAGCGGGATACGTGTCGGAGGAGTTTCCAGTGTTGGGCGTCGATGAAGGCGGCGGGGCAAGCGTGATGGATGGCGGGCTTCCGGCGTCGACTTTGAATTTCTGGTCGGAGGCCTGCGCCAAAGCCGGTCCTGCCGACGTATCCTTATAGCAGATGACGTAGGTTGCGCCAACCGCGCTAGCAGTGTCCGGCCACTGAACGGTCGTCGTGAACTTGCCATTGGCGTCGGCTTTGGCCGTCCCGAGTGGGCCACCGGTTGGACACCCTGGGATGGTCAATGCATAGCTCAACTGATAGGTGTCCCCCGCCGTCGCGCCCTGTCCGCTGAGCGTGAGGTTTGTCCCGACCGGTCCCTCGGCAGTATTACTTGAGGGCTTGGGCACGAGAATAGCCAGCGACACGGAATCGGCGTGTGCGACAGGAGCAAAACTCAGCGCCGTAGCGCCAAGCGCCAGCACGCTCAAAGTGAGTAGCGCGCTCAGGCGCGCAATACGAGCGAAACCTGCGATGCCACGTGCGCCGTTCGATCCAGACCTCAGCCGCATGTTCGACTCCGCCTCACGCTATTTCGAATGATTCCGACGATGATTGCCGTACGATGTCGCGCCGCGCTGCTATGCTCCACGCGTACGGAGCGCAGAGCTTACCCAGTATACCATGAGCCGCCGGACGCGCTGGCGATCACATGACGCCCGACACAACGCCAGCAGGATGCTATACTCTGGCTATGCCACGCTCATCTCCCTCACCATCATCCGATACGCCTGACGAGGATACCGGGTTGCCCTCGCTAGAGGCCAGTCCCGTCGAGGCGCAGACGGTCGGGTTGCCCGCGAGCCTGCTCTCGCTCGAACAACTGCGCTCGGTCATCGAGAGTCTGCTCTTCGTCGCCGGGCGTCCACTCGACTTCGGCGAGTTGCGACGGCTGCTCCTGGTCGAGGAGCGGCGTCTGCGCGAGGCGACACGCTCGCTGGCGGCGGAATGCGAGGCGCAGGGACGTGGCCTGCGCGTCCAATTCCTTGGCAACACGGCGCAATTCGTCTCGGCGCCGGAGAACGCGCGTTTCGTCGCCGCGCTGCTGGGACTGCCCACACAGGTCAAGCTGACCACCGCCGCGCTGGAGACGCTCGCCGTCGTCGCCTATCGCCAGCCGATCACCCGCTCACAGATCGAGTTCATCCGTGGCGTCAACAGCGACCGCGCGCTGGCCAGCCTCCTCCAGCACGGCCTCGTGATCGAGGTCGGACGCGCCGCCACCGTCGGGCGACCGGCGCTCTTCGGCACGACGCCGGAGTTCCTCCAGCAGTTCGGCCTCACCAGTCTGGACGCGCTACCCAAGCCAGAAGTTCCCACGACCGAGGCCGAGGCGGAGCGCAGTCGCGTGGCGCAGCGCGTGCGGCAGTCAGTCGCGCTGGAAGAAGAGCCGCCAACTCCACCACAACCGGACCAATGATCCCGCCGATATAGGACAAGTTCAGCAGCAGGAAGAGGAAATGCGCATGCGTATGGGTCGCCACATGCCCGTTGGGTCGCACGCCACACAGGCGCTTCAGTTGACACAGGAGATTGGCGGCGACACCCTGCAGATCTTCGTGACGAATCCGCGCGCCTGGCAACCACCCGCGCCCAACCCCGCCGCTGAGAGCGCTTTCAGAACGCGCGCCAAGGAACTTGGCTGGCCGGTCGTGGTTCACGCCGCATACATCATCAACCTCGCCTCACCACGTGACGACATCTTCGAGCGCTCGATCTCACTCCTGCAGGTGACGATGCGCCGCGCGGAGGCGTTCGGCGCTGGCAGCGTCGTCTTCCACATCGGCAGCCACACCGGCGCCGGCGAGGAGGCAGGTCTGAGCCGGCTCGCGCAGGGCATCGAGCGTACGCTCGCGGACGCCCCTGACGGCGTCATGCTCTTGCTGGAGAATGATACCGGCGGCGGTGGCAAGCTCGGTTACCGCATGGAGAACCTGGCGAGCGCGCTGGATCAGGCATCTCAATATGCGCCTCAGCTTGGCGTATGCATCGACATCTCGCACCTGTGGGGCGCTGGCTACGATGTTGGCACGGTCGAGGGCGCACAGGCGACCGTCGCTGAGATCGACCGCACGATTGGACTAGCGCTTGTTCCCGTGCTCCACGTCAACGACGCGCGCGAGGCGCTGGGCGGCCATCGTGATGTGCATGCGCGCCTGGGCGAGGGGCAGATCGCTGTAGAAGGGATACGGGCGCTTCTGCGCCATCCAGACCTCGCGCACACAACCGCGCTGCTGGAGACGCCAATTCCAGAGCTAGTCCCTGGTAAGTCGGACTGGGAGAAGGAGCGCGCTTTCATGCTCCAGGCGCGAGAAATAGCGGGACTGCCTCTGCCGCCATCAGCGGATGAGGAAGAGTCGAGCGGCGCGACCGACCCGGCTACCAGCCCCGCGCTGTGAAGCCGATGAGCAGCGAGAAGACCCCCACGACGAAGATCGCCAGCGTCGCCACCGCCAGCAGGAGCGCGCCCGCGACATGCAGCGCGAAATAGAAATCGCTCCACTCGGCGAACCACATCCGCGGCGCCGTCGCCAATATAGACTCGCTCCAGGCCAGAAGGAGCATGGTGAGACCCCACGCGACGGCGAGCAATACTAACCCCAGCAAAATCCGCACAGGCCGCAGATACCACGGCGGCTTCATGCGGTAGACCGTGGGCGTCGAGACTGGTCGCTGCGCTCTCTCCGCGTCACGCGGGCCATTGAGACGCAGGGCGGGGAGATCGCGCCCCCAGCTATAGGTCTTGCGCGTCTCGGCGCCCGGCTCGTCCAGTGAAGGCTCCCAGGCCCCGTTGGCGGCGGACCGGTCTGGCGGACGCGCGGTTGTTGGATCGGGATTTGTCATCGCCTAGTGATCGTCTATCCTCGATAAGCGGACCAATGGAGCGCTGCGCTGGTCGCCACATAACTGCGGGCATAGCGTACAGCAACGCCTCTGATCAGTCAAAGCGCGACGCCATCTGGGCCTTGCTCACGACGGAGGCAGATCATCTATGTTCATGCTGCGGCGGATGCTCCGCTTGCCAGTGCCCAGCGTCCAACTACCAAGGTCATCCTCCGCCAGACGCGCGAAGCAGAGCAACGCCGCGCCCATCTCGGGTGGATGCAGTGGCAAGCGCAGCGCGGCGCGCGGCGCGAGCATCTTCACCGCCGCCTCGAATGGCTTGGCGACCCAAGGATCGTCGCGAATCACGCTGCCGACCGTCGAGATCGGAAACTCATCATCCTTCATATCGAGAATGCGCACAATCGCCGCAACGTTCTCCGCGAGCGCCTCACCTGCCTGACGCAGGAGGTCACGCGCTATGTGATCGCCGGCATGCGCTGTTTCGGAGACATAGCGGGCGAAAGACGCCACCTCATACTTGCCAAAAGGAGTGCTATCCACGAGCCGGCGCATATCCTCCGCCGAATGAACGCCATAGGCCTGGCTGAGCGCGTGAACGAGCGGCGAGGGCGCGATGCGACCATCGAGCATGCGCATCACGATGTGGATCGCGGCCAGGCCCAACGCATAGCCACTCCCCTGATCGCCGAGCAGCGTATCCCAGCCGTCCGTGCGCCAGAACTCGCCGCGTTTATTCATTCCCAGCGCCGTCGCGCCGGTGCCGGCGATGACGACGATGCCCGGGTTGACGGCGGTCGCGCCCGCCCATGCGCCCACCACATCATTCTCGAAGATAGCTGGGCCAGTGTAGTTCAGGATGCGCAGGGTGCGCTGCGGCACGGAGAGGTCCAGATCAGTGTCGAAGCCAGCGAGGCCCATGCAGATGCCTGCCAGATCGCCCAACGAGACTCCCGCCTTTTGCAGCGCCTCGGTCACCGCCTCGGCGATGTTGGCGCTGGCGGCCTCCATCCCGACCGAGCGCCGGTTCGATGGCCCGAAGGTCGCGCTGGCGACCAGCTTGCCATCCTCGCCCACGACGGCGGCGGTGGTCTTCGTGCCACCGCCATCGATCCCCACGACGTAACGCATCCATCACCCTCCGCTATCTTCGCCCTCCGCCGCAATCGTCGGGGCGAAGGCATGCTCTATTATGCGTCGAAGCGACGCATCATCGAATGGCGTGCCTACCAGGTTGGCGCCATGAGCGTCCTGGACACGTAATTCCAGCAGATACTCGTGATTGCCCTCGCGTCCGGCGATAGGCGAGCCAATGAGACCATGTGGGACCAGGAATGGCGCATCTGGCGCGCGCGCTGGCCATTCGCCGAGCCACTCCAGCAGATCCCGCAGCACACGCAGATGCACCTCAGGATCGGAGATGACGCCGCCACCACGATTCGCCTCGGCGCGCCCAGCCTCGAACTGTGGCTTCACCAACGCTACTACCCAGCCGTCAGGGGCGAGCAGCGCGGCGACCGGCGGCAACACCAGACGCAGTGAGATGAACGATACGTCGATGACAGCAGCCTCGACAGGCTCCGGCAGCGCGGTCAGCGTGCGAATGTTGGTCCGCTCCATCGTGACGACCCGTGGGTCGGTGCGCAGCGACCAGGCCAACTGGCCGTAGCCGACGTCCACGGCATACACCTTGCGCGCGCCTGCCCGCAGCAGGACATCGGTGAACCCACCGGTCGAAGCGCCAACGTCGAGGCAAATGCGGCCCGCTGGGTCCAAGTGAAACGCCTCCAGCGCGCGTTCGAGTTTCAGGCCGCCACGACTGACATAGCGGGTCTCGGCGGGCTGGGCGACGATCTCGATTGCGGCGTCCGTCCGCGTGAGCGCGCCCGGCTTCAGCGCCTCGCGCCCATCCACCAGTACGACGCCCGCCATGATAAACGCGCGCGCACGCTCGCGTGTCGGAGCCAGCCCGCGCTGTGTCAGCAACACGTCGAGGCGTTCGCGCGCCGTGCGGCCCTGGGTCCTGTTTGGTGTCCCGGTCAGATCAGTCTTGTCAGTTTCAGCCATCGCTCACACAGCCGTCCCGCTGCCGCCGTCTCGCTTCGTCTGTTGAGCGTCAGTCTAGCACGCAGCGGTAGACTATTGCAGGCAAGGGAACTTGGGGCAGCGATCAACGCCGGAACCAGGTATCGGATTCCATCAACGTCTCGAGGTCTCCCTCCACCTGATACTGCCCCGCTTGATAGGCTATCAGACCATCCACCTCGTAGCTGAGAATGCGCAGCCAGAGATCGAAATCGACCCATACCGTGGTCGTTGGATCCGGATGCGTTCCCTGC
>DATAOM010000298.1:0-1513 GCA_036265775.1 Ktedonobacterales bacterium
CGAAGTCAACTAGTGAATATGATGCTGGACAAATCGAGATCCTCGAGGGTCTGGAGCCGGTACGTCTGCGACCTGGCATGTATATTGGCAGTACTGATATTCGCGGTCTCCATCACCTCGTCTATGAGGTCATTGACAATAGCGTAGACGAGGCCATGGCCGGCGTCTGCGACCGCATTCTGATAACCATCCAGGCCGATGGCTCCGTGCGGGTTGAGGACAATGGCCGTGGCATCCCGGTCAAGCCGCACCCCAAGCAGCCATCAAAGTCAACCCTTGAGATCGTCATGACCACGCTGCACGCCGGTGGCAAGTTCGGCGGCGACGGCTACAAGCAGGGGTCCAGCGGCCTGCATGGCGTCGGCGTCTCGGCGGTGAACGCGCTCTCCGAGTACGCGCGCGTCGAGGTACGGCGCGATGGCAAACTACACATGCAGGAGTACCGGCGTGGCGTGCCAGTCGCGCCAGTGCGTGCAATTGGCCCCGCGGTTGGTTCCGGGACGACAACGATCTTTCGGCCCGATCTCACCATCATGGAGACCGGCGACTTCCAGTTCGAGACGCTCTCGCAACGCATCCGCGAGATGGCATACCTCAACCGCGGGCTGACACTCTCGCTGGTGGATGAGCGCGAGGGCCGCGAGCAGCAGGTGACATTCTACTTCGACGGCGGGCTGAAGTCCTTCGTGCGGCACCTGAACAAGAACCGCAACGTCGTGATGGCGAAGCCAGTGCATATCGAGAAGCAGGTCGAGAGGACCTACGTCGAGGTGGCGATCCAGTACAACGACGGCTATAGCGAGGCGCTCTTCTCCTTTGGCAACGGCGTCAACACCGTGGATGGCGGCTCGCACGTGACGGGCTTCCGTACGGCGCTGACGCGCACACTCAACGAGTATGGGCGCAAGGCGAATATCCTCAAAGAGGCCGACGCCAACCTGACCGGCGACGACGTGCGCGAGGGGCTAGTGGCGGCAATCAGCGTCAAGCTGCCCAGCGCGCAGTTCGAGGGGCAGACGAAGGGCAAGTTGAACAACGCCGAGGTGCGCACACAGGTCGAGAACGTCGTCTCCGAGGCGCTGGCGAAGTATCTGGAGGAGACGCCGGGCGAGGCGAAGCGTATCGTCGAGAAGTGCCTGAACTCCGCCCGCGCGCGCGACGCCGCCCGCCGCGCTCGTGAACTGGTGCGTCGCAAGGACGCGCTGGACACGACGCTACCTGGCAAGCTCGCCGACTGTTCCGAGCGCATTCCACAGCGCTGCGAGCTGTACCTCGTCGAGGGCGATAGCGCCGGTGGGAGCGCGAAACAGGGGCGCGACCGCCACTTCCAGGCGATCCTGCCGCTGCGTGGCAAGATCCTCAACGTCGAGCGCGCGCGGCTGGACAAGATGCTCTCCAGCGAGGAGATCAAGAATATCATTACGGCGCTCGGCGCGGGCATCGGCGAGTCGTTCACGCCGGAGAAGCTGCGCTACTGGCGCATCATCCTCATGACCGACGCCGACGTGGACGG
>DATAOM010000299.1:0-16297 GCA_036265775.1 Ktedonobacterales bacterium
TGTTTCCCTGAGTAGGCGCCAAATTGAGCCATGCGCTGTCCAGTAGCCAGCGTGACCTCATTTTGGAGGGAGGATGTCCTGATGTCAGAGCAGATCAACTATCGACGCCATGGCTCGGTACGCGCTGCCTCTGTTTCTCTCGCCGCCGCTGATTTCGGCATGTTCGTCACCCCTGACCCTTTATCTGGCACACGATTCGACAGTGAAGGCAGCATGCCACCCCTGGACGGTGCGACGACATGGCTCAATTCGCCGCGGTTGACGACAGATAGCCTGCGCGGTAAGGTCGTGGCGGTTGACTTCTGGACCTACACCTGCATCAATTGGCTACGCACGCTGCCATATATTCGCGCCTGGGACGAGCGCTATCGCGATCACGGTCTAGTGGTGATCGGCGTCCACACGCCGGAGTTCCCCTTCGAGCATGACCTCGACAATGTGCGCCGCGCGGTCAAAGCGATGCAGGTCACTTATCCGGTCGTGGTTGATAATGACTACGCTATTTGGGAGGCGTTCGACAACCACTACTGGCCGGCGCTCTACCTCATCGACGCTGAGGGACGCATCCGCTATCAGCAATTCGGTGAAGGAGATTACGAGGAAGCGGAACGAGGCATCCAGCAGCTCCTGGTCGAAGCAGGAGATGCAAGCATCGGAGACGACCTCGTTACCGTCGACCCTCGTGGGCTCGAAGTCGCCGCCGACTGGGATCACTTGGGCTCGGGAGAGAACTATCTCGGCTATGAGCGCGCCAACGGCTTCGCCTCTCCTGGTGGCGCAGTGTCGGGCAAGCGGCGCGCCTACACGAAGCCTGACCGGCTGGGGCGCAATCAATGGGCGCTCTCAGGCGAGTGGACGGTCGAGCCAGGATTCGTCGCGCTGAGTGTGGCCAACGGGCGCATCATCTATCGCTTTCACGCGCGTGATGTGCATCTGGTGATGGGGCCAGCGGCGCACGGATCATCCGTGCGCTTCCATGTGCGCCTCGATGGTCACCCGCCGGGCGATGCGTGTGGCAGCGACGTGAACGACCAGGGTGAGGGTGTGGCGAGCGAGCAGCGACTGCATCAGTTGATCCGCCAGCCAGGGCATATCGCCGACCGCACGTTCGAGATCGAGTTCCTCGATCCAGGCGTGGAAGCCTATGCCTTCACCTTCGGCTAATCCATTTGGGGAATGGGCAAAAACACCTTCTTTCGAGCATAAGCTCCTGATTGCGTGCCGGGTGGAGGGTTTGTGCCGGCGCAACCGACTGACCAGCAACTTGGACGCTTAGTAGCTGGGGCTGAAAGCGCCTAACACACGCGGATTTGGCTTGGCTAGATGGGCCGGACGAAGGTTCGATCCAGCAGCGCAGCTACGTAGGCGCAGACCGACTTGCCTCCAGCTTGCAACTCGCCTGATCTACTCCAAATTCCCATCCGATCGTCCAGCCTCCGGCACATGAACCTTCTGCGCACTATGTGCGCTGATCATTCCTTCGCATTGCCATTTCTGAGCGTTCGTCGTAGCTCATCCTGGCAGCGCCAGCTTCATCAGCCGGTCGCGCGTCGCAGAGTCAATAACCGTTCCGGCCAGCGTCAGCGCCTGTATGAGCACGCCGGTGATTGGCTCCTGTGTCGTCCGCACCGGATGGACATCAGGCGCCGCAAGGCGGACGCGGGCCACGATGGCCTCCTGAAGCGTCTTGGTAGGATGCCGGAACACGCCGCCCGCCAGCACAAGGTGGAAAGGCGTGTGTTCGATCTCCACCCGGCGCGCCGCCACCAGCGCGACGTCGCCGAGCGTCTTCCCATGTTCGCGCACGACACGCAACGCCACCCCATCGCCCGCTTCTGCCTCGTCCAGCAATATTGGCGCGAGACGGTCCAGTCCGCCAGGAGCGGGATGGCGGCGGTTGTGAAAGAGGTAGAGCAGTTCTTCAACCGATGGCGCGCCAAAGTGATTTAGCAACCGCGCTGTCAGCGCGGTTGGTTCCTCCAAGCCCAACGCGGAGCGAAACACGGCGACGAGCGTCTTCTGGCCCAGATGCGCATTGCTCTGCGCCTCATCCTGCCAGTAGCTGGTATGCCAGACGCGCCCATCTGACGCGCGCGCGCCGGTCGCCACCCCGGTGCCGCAGACGATGGAGACGCCCGTCGCGTCGGGCGAGCCAATGTACAGCGCACCTAGCGCGTCGTTCTGTACATGGACGCTGCGCCCGTAGCCACGCACAGTCATCGCCTCGCGCCAGAACTCGATGTCCTCTGGCCAGTCTGCGCCGGCCATGTTCAGGACGCTCACAGCCAGGTCGTCAGCTTCCACCTGCGCGGCGGCGAGCGCGGCGAGAATCGTTCCCTCCACATTCTTGAGCGCGCTCATCGCCGGATCGAGCGCTCCATTGCCGGCCGCCGCGTTGTAGATATCGCCACAGCCGCCATACGCCGCGCCAAGAACCTCACCCTCCGTTGTGGCCACCAGGGCGATCGTCTTGGTGTTGCCGCCATCGACGGCCAGCACGTACGGCATAGAAGTAATCTCCCTGAGAGCGTCCAATGGAGGAAGGTGAGTTATCGGCGATGCGCAATTGCGTAGAACGCCGTGTCCTTTAGCGAAGCAGACGCTTCGGCAAGTAGTCGCGATGCGCTGCCGCCATCTCATCGTAGATCGTCTCCGCTTTGGGCAGCGAGAAGACCAGCGGATGGCTCGCCAGCGCCCGCAACGCGTCAACGCGCGTCCCGCTCCACGCCGCCTCGGCGGTCAGCGCCTGATACTCGCCGAGCATCTTGACCAGTCCAGCCACATGGCGCGGCAGCGCGCCCATCGCCAGCGGTGTAATGCCGGCGCGATCCACATAGCCGACCGTCTCGACGACGAGGTCATCCGGAAAGTCTGAAAGCGAGCCACGATTTGGCACGTTGACGTACCAGACCGCCTTGCGGTCGTTGAAGAGCGCGTCCATCACGTCGATGCCCAACTCAAGCTCGTGGATGCCACCCCGCGAGCGGCCAGGATCGAGTTCTGGCTCGTCGCGCTCGGCCTGCTCGCGATAGTGCGTCCAGTAATCCGAGACGCTGGCCATGATGTCTTGCGCGCGGGTGGTGGGCTTCGCCTGCAACTCCGCCAGGATCGCGTCCTTGAAATAGTAGTACTGGAAATAGGAGCTTGGCAGCGCGCCCATCTGGCAGGCCAGCTCCAGCAGGCGCAACTCTTCCCGGTTCACATCTCCCGTATCCGGCTTCTGGCGCAGCCGCTCGTAGCCGTCTTGCAGCAGCGGCATGACGTCCTGTCCCTCGTAGAGATGGCGCACGGTCCACGAGCCGTGATTCAGGCCGATGGAAATCGCGTCCAGCCGGTTGGGGTCCAGCCCGACCAACTCCACGTACTCGCGGTTGGAGACGATCGGCCCCTCACACAGCGAGACGGTCGGGATGGCGGTGTGATGCGTCACCGCCTCGGAGACGATGTTGACCGGATTGGTGTAGTTGAAAAGCCACGCCTTGGGACAGACGGCCTCCATGTCCGCCACGATACCTTGCATCACGTGGATGGAGCGCAGCGCCATGAAGAAGCCGCCCGGCCCCTGCGTCTCCTGCCCGATGACACCATGCTTCAAGGGGATGCTCTCGTCGAGATAGCGTGCCTCGAAGCCGCCGGGTCGGAAGCTGGTGAGGACGGCGTCGGCGTCGCGCAGGCCATCGCGCCGGTTGGTGGTTGATCTGATCGTCAGGTCGAGGCCACGCGCGCGCGCCATCTTGCGGGCGAGCGTCTCGACGATGCGCAGGCGCTCCTCATTGAGGTCGATTAGCGTGACCTCGGAGCCGCTGAACTGCTCGCCCCGCGAGACGAACGAGGCCATGGTCCCGGCGGCGCGGGTGCTGCCACCGCCAACGTACGCGAGTTTGATGCGCGCCATGCGAAATGCTCCTACTGTGTCTGGTGTACTTGCGCCTGGGGCGCTTGCCCGGCGGGCGCGAGTGTGGATGTCTGCGTCGTCGCTGCGCTCGCCTGTTCGCCCTCGCCATAGAGGAAACAATGAGCCCAATGCCCGTTGCCGAAGCTCGTGCGGCCCGGAAAGCGCTCGCGGCAGACCGGCATCGCAAGTGGGCAGCGCGGGTGGAAGCGGCAGCCGCTGGGCGGCGTGATCAGACTTGGGATGTCGCCACGCGCCTGAAACGACGCCTCCTGCGCGCGATTCGGGTCTGGCGCGGCGGAGATGAGCAATTGCGTGTATGGGTGCCGTGGCCGCTGAATCACCTCGTCGCTCGGGCCGCCCTCGACTGTCTGCCCGGCGTACATGACCAGCGTCTCCTCGGCGAAGTAGCGCGCGCTGGCGATATCGTGGGTAATGAAGAGGAAGGCGAGGCGCTCCTGTTCTTTGAGGTCGAGCAAGAGGTTGAGCACGTCGAGCCGGATCGAGACATCCAGCATCGAGACGGGCTCGTCGGCCAGCAAGATCTCTGGACGCGCCGCTAGCGCCCTGGCGATCGCCACCCGCTGGCGCTGACCACCGCTCAACTGGTGGGGATACTTCTCGATGAACTGCTCGGCGGGGCTGAGACTGACGGTATTGAGCAGCGCCAGAATCTGCTCGCGCTCCTGGCGGCGATTGCGCGCGTGTCCGTGCACACGCAGTGGGCGGCCAAGAATATAGTGGACGTTATGGTTGCCATTGAGCGATGAGAACGGGTCCTGAAAGATCATCTGCACGTGGCGGCGATAGGCGAGCAACGCGGAGCGGCTCTCGCTTTTGGCTGGCTGGCCGCGATACAGGAGCGCGCCAGCGGTCGGCTGATACAGCCGCGCGAGCAGACGGGCGACCGTCGTCTTGCCGCTGCCGCTCTCTCCCACCAGCGCCAGCGCGCGTCCGGGATAGAGCGCAAAGGATGTGTCCTCGACCGCATGCACGACCGGACGCGGCCCAAAGAGCTTGCCGCCTCTCACTGGGAAGTATTTACGTAGCCCGACAGCCTCGAGAATCGGCGTTCCGGGGTCGGCGTGGCTGGCGCTGGAGGTTTGCTCCGCTTGCGACTGCGTCATGCGCCTTTCCCTTCCCGCTCGGCCTGGTAGGCAGCCGCATAGCTGGCCGCGAACTCCTCATCACTGGGGAGAGGCGCTGCGGAGAGCGCGGGATCATAGCGATGGCATGCGACCGCCAGATCGGGCCGCTCCGCCGTGGGCTGGCGTAGCATCGGGAGCACACGGTCGCACGGCGCGAACGCCAGCGGGCAGCGTGGATGGAACGAACAACCCGAGGGGACGGCGCGCAGGTCGGGTGGCGCGCCGGGAATGCCGACCATGCGCCGCCGCTCGCCATAGATCGTCGGGAACGAGTTCAGCATCCCATAGCTGTAGGGATGGCGCGGATGCTGTTTCAACTCATCGCGCGTCGCCATCTCTACGACGCGCCCGGCATACATGATCGCCACCTTGTCCGCCAGCTCGAGCAGGAGCGAGAGATCGTGGGTGATGAAGATCACCGAGAAGCCCAGGTCGTTGCGCAGCCCGATGAGTTGCATCAGTATCTCACGCTGCACGACGACATCCAGCGCCGTCGTCGGCTCATCCATGATGATCAGTTCGGGCCCAAGCGCCAGCGCGATGGCGATGATCGCGCGCTGACGCATGCCGCCGCTCAACTCGTGCGGAAAACTGTGCAGGCGGTCGGGCGCGATGCCGACCAGGCGCAGCAACTCGGCGGCGCGGGCGCGCTGCGCACGTCCACTCAAGCCGGGCTGGTGGGTGCGCAGGACGTCGGTAATCTGTGCCTCGATATCGATCACCGGATTGAGCGCGTTCATCGCGCTCTGAAAAACAATCGCCAGCTCTCGCCAGCGCAGCGCGCGCAACTGCCCCGGCGTCAGCTTGAACACATCCACCGCCTCTGGAGCGGCGCCGTTGAGCGTTCCCTGCCGCGCGGACCGTGGATAGTAGAGCGCCTCGCCACTGGTGATCTCCGCTGGCGGCTTGAGCAGCCGCGTGATGGCATATCCAAGAGTGGACTTGCCACTGCCGCTCTCGCCCGCCAGCCCCAGTATCTGCCCACGCTCCAGCGTCAGGCTGACATCCGTGAGCGCATGCACCGTCCCGCTCTCGGCGCGATAGTCCACGCTCACATGCTTGATCTCCAGCAGAGGCAGGGCGCTGGCTCTGAAGACGCCGTTGCTCACGCGCTACGCCTCCTTTGCCTTGCCGCGCGTGCGGCGCTTCTCGGCCCTAACGGTGCGCAGGCGCGGATTGGCGATCTCGTCGATGCCAAAGTTGACGAAGGCCAGCGCGGCGCCGAGGACGGCGATGCACAGGCCAGGCGGCACGAACCACCACCAGTAGCCCAACGCCAGCGCATCCTGGTTGCCTGCCCAGTAGAGCATCGTACCCCAGCTCACACCGCGCAGGTCGCCCAGCCCCAGATATTCCAGCCCAGCCTCGGCCAGAATGGCGTAGATGATCGTGCCGAGGAGCTGCGCGACGACGACGGCGATCATGCCGGGCAGGATCTCGTAGAAGACGATGCGCGAGGTTGGCTCACCGGTGGACTTGGCCGCCGTGACGAACTCGCGGTTGCGCATCGAGAGCGTCTGCGCGCGCAATACCCTGGCGCCCCAGGACCAGCCGGTGATGATGAGGACGAAACCGATGATCAGTGGACCCTTATAGGGAATGAACGACGCGAGCACGATGGCTAGCGGTAGAGCGGGCAGCACCAGGAATACGTTGGAGAAGACCGAGAGGACCTCGTCCAGCCAGCCGCCAACGTAGCCCGACACCAGCCCGACGATGACCGCGATGATGGTCGCGATGACGCCAGTGGAGAAGCCGAGCGCCACCGACGCGCGCGCGCCCACCACCACCTGCGCCAGCACATCCTGACCATAGGCGGTCGTCCCTAACAGATGCGCGCTCGAAGGCGGCGCGCTCCGATCGAGTCCGAAGGCGTTGACGTCGGACCCGACAAAGAATGGCCCAAAGATCGCGAGCAGTGTGAAGAAGATGACGACGATCAGGCCAAGCATCACCTTGCCATTGGAGGTCACGGCTCTCCAGAAGCCACGTCTGCCGCCACTGACCACGAGTTCGTCGCCTGATTCCGTCGCTGCGGACGCCACGCTTGCCATGACTTACCCCCTCTCGCTGCGCACACGCGGATCGAGGACGACGTACGCGAGATCGGCCAGGAAATTGGCGACGAGCACTGCCACGGTGATGATGAGGAACAGACCCTGGATCAGCGGATAGTCCTTGTTCTGGACACCCTGCACGAGCGCGTAGCCGATGCCTGGATAGTTGAAGACGATCTCGGTGAGCAGCGAGCCGCTGACCACGAAGCCCAGCGCGAGCGCGAAACTGGTGATGTTGGGCAGGATCGCGTTGCGCGCGGCGTAGGTAATCATGATGCGCCACTGCGAGAGCCCTTTGGCCTCGGCCATCAGGACGTAATCCTCCGAGAGGGTGGTAATCATGGTGTTGCGCATACCCAGCATCCACCCGGCGATTGAGCCGATGACGATGGTGAAGGCGGGTAAGACGGCATATTGTGTGGCGGAGAGGAAGAAGCCGAGGTCCCAGCCCGGCGTGTAGGAATAGATGTCGTAGCCGCCGTTCGAGGGGAACCAGTTGAGGGAATGGCCCAGGATGAAGACCAGGGCGAGCGCGAACCAGAAGTAGGGAATCGCTGAGATAAACGTAAACGCAGGCATGAGGACGGTATCCAGACGTGAGCCACGCCACCAGGCGACAGCTACCCCGAGAATAGTGCCCAGCAGGAAACTAATGATGAGCGCCGCCCCAACTAGCGCCAGCGTCCAGGGCAGATCGCGGGCGATGACGTTGGTGACCGGCTCGGCGTTGGCGAACGAGGTGCCAAAGTCGCCGTGCGCGAGATTGGTAAGGTATTGCCAGTATTGCGAGTAGAGGGGCTCATGGCTGATGCCATACTGGACCTCCAGCGCATGGAGCGCCGCAGGCGAGATACGGCCATGCATGCGGGCGAGCAGCGCACGGGCAGGATCGCCGGGCGCCAGGCGCGGAATGAGGAAGTTCAGTGTCGCCGAGGCCCAGAGCGCGACGAGATAGAAGCCGATACGCCGGGTCAGATGGCGCATGCGTGCCCTCCCTCCGCAGAAACGGCATGCGATCGTGCGAGCGGTGGTGGGAGCTTGAGCGGCGCGCTCGGCGCGTCATCTGCTCCCACCCTGGAACGCCTACAATACTGCGCTCATCGTGAGCGGCTACTGGTGCAGGTTGAGCAGCACGATCTCAGCGTCTGGATACATGTACGGCGACGGTTCGGCGTACAGATTGCCCTGATCTGGCCACCCATCATACTTGATCGTGTTGTACTCGTACCAGTAGGGCTCGTCAACCAGGAAAATCGCCGGGACCTGCTCGACAGCGATCTTCTCGATGCCGTACATGGCCTGCTTCTGCTGCGCTACGTCGGCGGTGCTGTTGTACTGCGTCAACAGGTCATCCGTCGCCTTGTCATTCCAGCGCTCGAAGTTGCCTGTGGCGCTCTGGCCGATCGCCGCGGAATTGCCGCTGCCGAAGAGCGCGTTATAGATGTAGTACGGTGTAGGCCCTGGCGTCTCGTACCAGATCGCCATCTCGAAGTTGCCCTCTTCCATGTCCTGCTGGACCGCGTCGGGCTGATTGTCGGTGATGTTGACCTGGATACCGAGAGGCTTCAGGTCGTCCGCGATGATCTGGTAGTCGGTGTCCCAGTCGGTGTAGCCCGAGACGCCGTCAATCGTGATGGTGAACTTCTTGCCATCGGGACCCACCAGGATGCCATCAGATCCCTTCTTGAATCCCGCGTTGGTCAGCAACTGCGCCGCCTGGGCGGCGTCCTTTTTGTAGGTCAGGCTGGTGTATGTCGGATCGAGGAAATCCTTGTTCGCCGGCAGGACCAATCCTGTGGGGTGGGCAATAGGCGTGTAGCCACTCTCGCCGATTGACGCGATCTTCTCACGATCGATCGCCAGACTGATGGCCTTACGCACATCGACCTTGTCGAACGGCGACTTGGTGAGGTTGAGGAACAGGATGAGCGGATCGCTCGGCGCAAAGAAATAGTGGTTGTGCGCCGGGTCACGCTGGACAAAGGTCTTGTTGACGTCGGGCGTGTAGAGGCCGTTCCAGTCGGTCTGACCAGAGTTCATCGCCGGCTCGGCGGTGGTGTTGCCATTGAAAGCCGGGTAGCGAATCTCCGGCACGACTGGCTTGCCTGGCTGCCAGAACTGCGTGTTCTTCGTCAGGGTGATCAATTGCGGCGTGAACGACTTGAAGATGAACGGGCCGGTGCCGACGGGCTTGTCATCTGTGTATTTGGAGGGGTCGCCGACCTTCGACCAGATATGCTCTGGCACGATCCAGGTCTGGCCCCCGATGAGCCACAGGATCGAGCTATCGGGAGAGGTGAGCTTGACGACGACCGTCTGGGGGTCCGGCGAGGACACGCTGTCGATGGAGCTGGTGGTGCCGAGGTAGTCGGCGGCGTCATATTGCTTCATCACGTTCAACGTGAAGACCACGTCGTTGGCGGTGAACGGCTGACCGTCCGTCCACTTGATGCCAGGGTGCAACTTGAAGGTGATCTGTGTCGCGTCGCTGGAATAGGTGGCGGAATCGGCGAGCCAGCCTTTGGAGGTTCCGTCGGCGCGATTGAAGAACATCAGCGTCTCATAGATCGGGCCAAATTGGCCGTAGCTGTTGACCGAGCCGTTGAGGAACGGGTTGAAGTTTTGTACGAGGTCACCGCCGGTATTGGCGACGATCACCAGTGGCTGCGGTGGACCAGTGCGTTTCGCGTTGTTGCTCGTGGAGCCGCAGGCCGCCAGCGCGAGCGAAAAGAGGAGAGCGAGAGACATCAGAGCCGTTGTGATGCGCCTGGATGGCCGTGGGGAACGCGCCATTGCAAACCTCCTGTGAGTGACGCGGGAGACGAACGCCGTCTCATGCGCAGGATCGGACGCGGGGTCGGATCACCTACAGGGCCGAGGAAGTGGGCGGAGAGGAAACATCGGAAGACGCCGTGGAAAGTGACTGGGCAATGGTCGCCGCTGCGCTTTGCTCGCTCGCGCCACATGAGGCGCGTATGATAAGTCTCGTGGGCAGGACGACGCGCAGGGGGCTTACGCGCCCCTGGCGAATCGAGGAGGCGTCAGTGGAGGCATCACTCCCTTCCGATTCGGCGAGCAGCGCCAGCAAGAGCCTGATGCCCTCCTGGCCCATCTCGAAGGACGGCTGATGGACGGTGGTGAGTGGCGGACGGACGTGCGCCGAAGGCGCGTCGTCGTCGAAGCCGACGAGGGCGATATCGCCTGGAATAGAGAGATTGCGCTCCTCCGCCGCGAGCAGGACCCCATAGGCCATCTGATCGGCGGAGGCGAAGATCGCGCTGGGACGCTTCTCAGCCGGGAGATTAAAGAGGCGCTGGGCGCATTCGTAGCCCGACGGTGAGAGGAAATTCCCTTTGAGTATGAGGTTCTCGTCAGGAGCGATCCCTGCCTCGCGAAGCGCTTGTAGATAGCCGCGGTGGCGGTCGTGTGACGCAAGATATTCCTGTGGACCCTGGATATGCGCGATGCGGCGATGACCGAGCCGTAGAAGATGGCGGACCGCTTCATAGGCGCCGGTGAAGTTGTCCGCGCGCACCCAGGGAGTCACATGCTCCTGCTGGTCATCGATCGTGACGACGGGCACGCCCTGCTGATAGAGCTCGGTCAACTGATCGGAGAGTTGCCCAGGGAATACGGCGAGGAGTCCGGCGGTCAATTGCGTAGCGAGTAGATGGTTGATGATGGCGCGGCGGTCGCGCGTCACATCTTCGTCGTCGAATGTGTACAGGACCAACTCGTACGATGTTTGCTTGAGAATTTCGCTGATGCCACGCACGAGATCGGCAAGGATGGGCCAGGTGAAGAGCGGCAGAAGCATACCGATCAGGCGATTGCGCCCGCCTGCGAGCCCAGCGGCAGTTATGCTTGGCACATAGCCCTTCTCCGCGATGATGCGCAGGACGCGTTCGCGGGTCTGTTTATCGACATCAGGACGGCGATTGATGACGCGCGACACCGTTGCGGGCGAAACCCCGGCGAGTTGCGCGATGTCGAGGATCGTCGATTTCTTTGCCATCGTATGCGCTCTCCCGTAGTTCCGTGAAAAAGCATCCGGAAACGCTTCCGGAATGCGTTTCGGAGCGAGTATACCTGCGCCATTGCCACTTGTCAAGAGGAATGCGCGCTTTCAATGTGCCCCAATTAGCTAGGACGGAAGAGCAGAAGCGCATTGGAGGAGAATGCGCGAACGTGACCTACGCGCTTCGTCTCGCCAGATGGCGTGGTAGTGGCTGAGCGCCACGCCTATACAGTTCCTGCGCGTCCAAGCCGCAACGAGTGGGCGCTTGCGCAAAGTCGATCAGTGGGGGGAATGCTGTGCGCTTGGAAAAGAGGTCATACACGGCCAGAAGGGCAAACGCTCCTACCAACGCGCTGTACGCGACAATGGTCCCTCCAGACCAATAGGTCAACATGAACGCCAAGGGGATCTGGATGAGTGCTAGGAAAAGCGCTTGTTGTGGAAGAATCGCCCCGCGCACCAATGGCTCATGCTGTCGCATCGGATGCGTGCGATCAATGGGCAAATCGACGACATCGTTGAGCACATAGGCAAAGGTGTGAAACATGAGTCCGACGACGAGGAGTGTCACCAGCTGACCAAGAGGAGGTTCGGAAGATGCAGTCGCTGCGCCTAATAGGGGGAGCATCAACGTAAAGGCAAGGGCAGGAAAACGAATCAGTTGCTGGGCGTCAACAAGCCATTGTTTGATGGGATGCGATGCGATGGTGGCCATAGCGTCTTCCCTCCCCATCGGATGGCCCTAGTGGCGCTGTCTTCATCTGCTGTGGCTGGGTATCATCCCCGTAGTCGTGTGCGCTCAGATCATGGTCGCGAGCGTAGTGAGCCAATGCGCCTGCATGGACAACGAGACCATCCGCAGTTCTGCAACGGTTACTCGTGACGCCAAATCAGGCGGCAAGAACACGATACTGCCCGCCGCTCCCCCCTTCCCAGACACAGAGGCTGGCGTTCGCGGGCCTGCCGTTCGCAGCCTGGATGAACGCAAAAGGGCATCGCGGCGGCACAGCACGCAACGGGATATGCTCCCTCGTTGGCTTGCGCAGCCAGGCGACCACCTCTGGCGTCACTTCTTCTGGCCGAGGCAGCGCCAGTGGAGAGAGCCAGCTCCCCGTATTCAGATATACCTGCCGTTGCGCCGCTCCGCTCTTGAGCCTGTCAAAGCGCACTCGATGCGTATGTCCTGCCAGCGCGTAACGCAGCGAGTGGTCGCTTTTCAAGATCGGGTGTATTGCAGGGGCAACACTGTCTCCCGGCGGCGCGGAGAGCGCGAAGATCGTCCGAATCGCCCCCGTCTGATCCTGTACGTGACTTCCACTGCGCACTGCGAGGTACGGAAGGACAAGGTCCGTCAGCGTCTGCAGCTTCGCCCAAAGCGCGGCGCTTCTCCCACGCGGCTCTTTCCACTCAGGCGCACGTGCGGCCGCCTCTCGTTGAAAGGCCATCAGCAGTTGTATCCCCTGGCGAAACAGTGTAATGGGCTTCTCATCTGGCTGTGGAACTCGGTCGAGCAACTTCCTGTCGGGCAGGCTGCGCGTCTCGCTGGCCAACATCTCCTGCAGGCGCTGGAGGAATTCCACGACCATCTTCGGGTCCAAGAGGCAGAGCAACGCCAATTGGCGTGGCATAGCCAGCAGCGGCTCGAAGAGGATCAGGTACATGTAGCGCGCCAGAACAGGGTAGCCGACAGATTGCAGGTACAGCATATCCATCGGCAAGGTGATCGTCTGAGGGTGGGTTGTCTTCACGCGGCCCGACGCGTCCCAGAAGCCGCTCCGATCATGATTCCAGAAGTCGTGGGCATTGCCATGCTCGATATACACGTCGGGGAGCGGTCGGTAGCTACGAGTAGGGCAGAAAGACACCCGCTCGTCCTCGTGCGTGAGGCCTAGCGCCTCCATGATGCCGGCGCGCACCTCCGCAAACCACAGTTCGACATCATGGTTGCCCGTCATGAAGGTAATACGGCGTCCTGGCTGCCGTAGAAACGCCTGTAAGGTGTGGAAGAACGGACGATGCGCGGCCGCAATGTTCTGTAGCTTCTCAATCGCCAGGCCGGCGCCCATGACACCGCCGGCGCCGTATGGCGCCACCATCTGAAAGTCAAAGCCATCTCCATTGATGATCAACTCCACATCGTCCCCGTCTCCCAGCGGGCTTCCGCTATTCCCGCCCGCCGCGGCGAGGAGCCCATCCCAACTGGCTTGCTGACGCTCCCCAAAGCCATCTAGCAGTGGATCGCCGCTCCCAACGTGCAGGTCGCTCACGACCAGCTTGATGGTTCTCGTTGTGACGCTCCTTTCTTGTGGCGCAATCTCAAAGCAAGGCGGAGAGGGTCATAGCGCGTCATAGCGCGTTGTTCGTGCTAGCATATGAGCGCTTGCGACGAGCATACACGCGTGTCGCCTTCGGGCCTCAGCGTTAGGCGTCACCCCGGCAGAGCGCGAACCAGATGTCGAGGGGCTGCCCATCGCGGGTGTCGCGCCCAATCGACACATGCTCGCTCACAGCGCGCATGACGTCGCGGGTTCCATAATAGACATAGCGGCCAAGGCGCGCCGAGTTGGGCTTGATCGCTGGCCACGATCGCGGTTTTGCCGGGGGAAGCACGGCGTAGTCAATCGTCACTTCATACGGGCTCGTCTGCCGAGCCACAAAGTAGCCTGGGCCGATGAGTCCCCTGATGGCATGCTCGTTGTAGCCCCAGATCTCGTCACTGCCGGTCTCAGGGAGACAAAAGCGTTTCTCGAAGTCGTGCAGTGTCCCCAGTGAGTTACGTCCGTAATGCACCACCTCGCGCAACGGTGGCGTCCCCGCAGGCACGAAGTGATTCAGGTCGATTGGGTGGGTCTCGGCGGAGGCGGCCTCATAGAGCTTCGCCTGCTCAGGTCGCCGGAGCGACCGCACCGCGCGAATGCGCGTCGCAGCGTCGAGGCCATTAAGATAGTCTGCCAGGCCCGCCATATCCACAGACCCAGCCGCGAGAAATGTGTGAATATCCATCGGTGTCCATCTCTTCTACCTGAGACATCAGGCGTCAGCGGTCATCCTCTTTGGTCATCCTCTTTGATGAGGTCGGCGGCGCGCTCGGCGATCATGATGGTGGGGATATTGGTGTTGCCTCTAGGGACGGTCGGCATGACCGAGGCGTCCACCACCCGCACCCCCTGCAGACCATGGACGCGTAATCGCGCATCTACCACTGCGAGAGGGTCCTGTCCCATCTTGACCGTTCCCACCGGATGATCGCCGTTCTGGGCGTAGGCGCGGATCGTTGTGAGCAGTTCCTCCTCGCTCTGCGCCTCTGCTCCGGGTAGCCGCTCCGTCCGACGGAGCTTCGCCAGCGGTGGCGTGTCGGTAATCTGTCGCACTAGATGGATGCCCCGCAGCAGAGCAGCACGGTCATCTTCGTGGGTCAGGTAGTTCGGCTGTATGCGTGGAGCGTCCAGCGGATCACTCGATCGCAAGCTGATGCTGCCACGGCTCTGCGGGCGCAGGAGGAGAGTGACTAGGATAAAGCCATGCCCCTTGAGGCGGGTTAAGCCGTGATCGAGCGCCCAGACCGGGATGAAGGTGAACTGCAGATCGGGGGCTGGTAGATCAGGCAACGAGCGCACGAAGCCACCCGCCTCAACGACGTTCGAGGTGAGCGGTCCCTGGCGGAAGAGCGCATAGCGCGCGATGGCGCCTGGTAGTCGCAATGGTGTCAGTGTGCGGTTGAGGCTGATGGGACGCGAGCAGGAGCAGATCACCCCGGCGGCCACATGATCCTGGAGATTTTGTCCGACGCCAGGGAGATCACTCACGACAGGGATTCCCATCGCGCGAAGGTGCTCCGCCGGACCGATGCCTGAAAGCATGAGCAGTTGCGGCGAGTGGATCGCCCCGCCGCAGAGCAGGACACTGCGACTGGCTCTAGCTTCCTGGAGCCGACCGTTCTGCAGGTAGGTCACACCAGAGACTTGACTCCCCTCGATCAAGAGCCTGGTGACACGCGCATCGGTGATGGCCTTGAGATTGCGGCGCTGCTGCGCAGGTTTGAGATAGGCGTCGGCGGCGCTGTGACGTTGTCCATCCTTTTGCGTGACTTGAAATTGCCCAACGCCCTCTTGCGCAGCGCCGTTGAAATCGTCGTTGCGCACATATCCAGTCGTCACCGCCGATTCGATAAAGGCGCGGGTGAGCGGATTGACAGAGCGCAGGTCCGCCACGTTGAGCGGCCCACCTACGCCATGGTATTCGGATGCGCCACGCTCGTAGTGCTCGAGCTTCTTGAAGTAGGGCAAGACGTCAGCATAGCTCCAGCCAGGGTTGCCCATGGACGCCCACTCGTCGTAGTCCAAGCGAGCTCCGCGCATGTAGATCATCGAGTTAATGGTGCTTGAGCCGCCCAGACCTTTCCCACGCCCGAAGTACATCCGGCGATTGTCTAGGGAGGACTGGGGCTCGGTCTCGAACGCCCAATCGAACGAGCTCTTGTAGAGCAGACTCGCAGTCATAGGCGTGCGAATGTAGAGTGACCGATCTGGTTTCCCGGCCTCTAGCAGGAGCACACTCATGCGTGCATCCTCACTGAGGCGGTTGGCAAGGACGCATCCAGCGGACCCAGCACCGACGATGATGTAGTCGTGCATACAAGCATCTCTCTCACGACAGGCTTGTGAAAGCCTATCCAGGCCTCCTGAGGAGCGCTGGAAGCGCGATCGTGCTTCACTTCGGTGGCCGTCGCGCCGAGTGTAGCAGATGCGCGATCGTAGCACAAGAACCGACCTTGAGCGCCTGCGCTAGCCATGGTCCATGAGTGGTCGCCTAAGCAGAAAACTGAAGTTGTGAGACGGTCGGAACGCCGGCCCGTCGGTGGAGGCCGAGTCACGCAACGAGTTGAACAAAGTTCACAGGCGCTTGTTGAGGCGCAGGCTGAGGAGAGGAGCTGAGCGGCAAGGAGGGTCTGCAGAGCGACCAGGAGCGTGTAACCCAGCGTGCATAGCGAGGAGAGAAGGCCGTTATTTCTGAACCAGCCTGCCATCAGGGGCCGCGAGTTCGCTGCCCACTTTCTTGTCTGCACACGGAAGACCGCGTTTGCCGCTTCATGAAACTACGGGCGAAGAGGACGCACACCTACGGGGTACACGTATTCCGCGCAACTCTATGGACTTGTATCATTTCTATGGACTTGTATCAT
>DATAOM010000300.1:0-4203 GCA_036265775.1 Ktedonobacterales bacterium
TGCTGGCCGAACGCCGTTCCGCGCGTGTACCATTAAGCACAGCGGCCTCATAAACCTCGCCGCTGTATTCGCAGGGGCATGATCTCTCACGCCCGTCATGCAAGGACACTGGCGCGATGCGGGTTCATGTGCGCTATTTCGCGGCGCTGCGCGAGAAGGCGGGGAAAGACGCCGACGAGTTGGCCGTTCCCGACGGAGCGACGGTCAGCCAGGCGCGCGCGGCGCTGATCGAGCGCTATCCACAACTGGCGTCCACGCTGGCGGGATGCGCTGCCGCCGTCAATCGCGCCTACGCTTCAGCGGAGACGGCGCTCAGCGAGGGCGATGAACTGGTCTTTATTCCCCCGCTCGGAGGAGGCTGAGCATGCCCACGACAGTACGTATCACCCGCGATCCGCTTGACGCGCAGGCTGTGCGCGCGCTGGAGGAGGCCGTCACGACGCGCAGCGATGGTGGCCTCGTCACCTTCCAGGGTGTGGTGCGCGACAACGCGCGCGGCAAGCAGGTGCGCTCGCTCGAATATGACGCCTATATCGAGATGGCCGAGCAGCAGATGGCGCAGATCGCCGCCGAGGTGGAAGCGCGCTGGGAAGACTCTACTGTTGCAATGGTTCACCGCATCGGCGGCCTGGAGATCGGCGAGTGCAGCGTCGTGGTCGCCGTCGCCTGCCCGCATCGCGCAGAGGCGTTCGAGGCCTGTCGCTATGCCATTGATACCCTCAAGTCCACCGTGCCGATCTGGAAGAAAGAAATCTACACCGACGGCGAAGAGTGGGTCGAAGGCTAGCGCCCGATCACGTCAACTCAAAGATCGACTCCATCTCGTCGATCTTGAAGTTGCTTCCCGCTTTGGTGAAGGTAAATGATCCGGAAGTGGTGTTGGTGGTCTCGCCGTTGGTCGCGCCTCCAGAGCGCGTGATACCCACGTTGAGTGTCACCTTATCGTCGGAGATCGTGGGGCCGTTGCTATCACCCGATGAGGAGGCGTTTGAGGATGTGGAGCAGTTTGTCACCCGGCCCTGATCGGCGTCGAGTTTGGTAGCGTTGCTCGTGAACTCATCCTCGGTGACTCTTCCCTGTAAGTCCGTCGAGAACTGGGCATACGCCGTCGCGTAGTCCTGCTCCTGCATGGCTGTACAGAAGTTCACCAGCGTGGTCGATGCTCCAAAGACCGGACCAAGCTGCTTGCCGATCTGTCCACCCAGCGCGACCGCCAGGACTGAGCAGACGACACAGAGAAGCAGCAATGCGCCTCCAACTGACCCCAGCACAATCCAGAGCGTGCGGTTCGAGCGTTTCGGCGGCATAGGTGGCGGCGCGTACTGGCCAGGATAGGGCTGGTACGGAGGATATGGCTGTGGAGCCGGTTGCGGGTAGGGATATGGTTGCGCTGGTTGTGTCGGAGGATTCCCCTGCGCGTAGGTGGGATAGCCAGGCGCCTGCGCATAGTATTCCGGCTGCGGAGGATACTCCGGCGCGCGGGAGATGTTGGGATCGGTGGGGTCGTTCGGGCTGGACATCGCTCGTCCCTCCTCGGGCAGCCGGGCAAAAACGCTCACTGGGAGCGGTCAGGCGCAGACGCGCGCTCGTTTGCACACTCTAGCAGAGGCATGAGCGCGACACAAGCGCGCACAATGACTACCACATGACTACCGCTGCGCCAGCGTATGGGTTGCGTTTTTGGGAGCGCTCTGGGCAGATTTCTGAGAGGTCTTCCTCTCGATCGCGCGGTATACTCTTCGTTTGGGGGTCATCATTCGCCACCGCTCATATGCACAGCATGCACAGAAGGAACGCTCGATGTCCTGGGAGATACGTCCGATCACGCCCGACGAATTGCCTGCGTTTATCCGTGTGGATGGCGCGGCGTATAGCTCCCCGCAGTCCGACGAGGAGATCGAGTCGGCGCGCGGACCGTTCGAGTTCGACCGCAGTCTCGTCGCCGTCGAGGATGGGCGCTTCATCGGCGCCGCAGGAGCGATGTCGTTTGATCTGACGCTGCCGGGCTACACGACGACTCCGGTCGCGGGCGTGACCTGGGTTGCGGTCCTGCCGACCCACCGGCGGCGTGGCGTCCTGACGTCGCTCATGCGCAGGCAACTGGAGGATGTGCGGGCGCGCGGAGAGGCGCTGGCCGTGCTGACTGCCTCGGAGAGCGCGATCTACCGCCGCTTCGGCTACGGCGCGGCGACCAGCGTCATGTACACGGAGATCGAGCGAGCGCATAGCGCGTTTCTCTCGCCGGTTCCCAACAAAGGATGCTACCGTCTTGTCGAACAGGAAGAGGCGATCAGCGAGATCCTGCCGCTGCTGTATGACGCTGTGCGCCGTGGGCGCGTTGGCGAGTTGAGCCGGACATCAGCGAAGTGGAAGAGCCAGTACCGGACGCCGAACGCGCCTTTCAACGGCTTCGGCCCGCGACTCTATGCCACCTATGAGTCTGACGACGGGCGGGTGGATGGCGCGGTAGTCTATCGCGCCAAGCTCGAATGGAGCCACGGCGCGCCCGATGGAACGGTCCAGGTCAGTGAACTGATTGCGCGAACGTCCGAAGCCTATGCGGCGCTGTGGCGCTATTGCCTGGATGTTGATCTGGTGGCGCGCGTGCGTGGCATGCACCGTCCAGTGGACGAGCCGTTGCGCTGGATGCTGGCCGATTCGCGCCGGATGCGCGTGATCCATCTCGCCGAAAATCTCTGGGTGCGCCTGCTCGACATCCCCGCTGCGCTCTCTGCCCGGCGCTACTCGACAGCAGGGCGTCTCACCGTTGAGGTCAGCGACGCCTTCCTGCCAGATCTCACCGGACGCTACACACTGGAAGGCGGCCCAGATGGCGCGAACTGCGCGCGTAGCGACACTCCCGCCGATCTCTCGCTGGATGTCGCCGCGCTTGGCGCGACCTATCTGGGCGGCGTCAGCTTCACGAGCCTCGCGCAGGCGGGACTCATCCGCGAGGAGACGCCTGGCGCGCTTGCCCGCGCAGACGCGATGTTCGCCACATTCCCAGCGCCGTTTTGCAGCACGCCCTTCTAGTGAGTTGTAACAGCACGCCCTTCTCGTGTGTTGTACCTTCCGGTTAGGTCGCGCTGGGAAAGAACTCTCTGGGACGGTCCTGGTTGCTTGCGGTAGAATATTTGTTCGGTTACCATACAGGGTAGGCACAGACAAGACTCTCTCTGAGTGGAAGGAATATGTTGGTGTCTGTCGAGACTCTGCCAGTCACAAAGAGCGAGTTCACCGTCGCCGACGAACACATCTACGACCGGCGCAGCCCCGTCCGCTGGATCGTCTCGCACATCCTGCGCTACAAGCGCTGGCTCGCCACCTTCCTTCTGGGCACATTGCTCACTACGGCGGTGGTCTCCGCTGTCCCGGCGCTGACTGGCGCGGCCTTCAACGAGGTGCTCAAGCCCAACGGCTCCGCCGAGCAGCTCTTCCTGATCTTCCTGGCGATCCTGGGCCTGGTCGTCGCGCAGGCGATCCTCGATCCGCTCGGCGTCGCTGGCAGCGAGTTCATCGCCCAGCGCATCGAGCGCGACGCGCGCGAGGAGTTGTATCTCAACCTGCTCGGCAAGAGCCAGACCTTCCATAACCGCCAGCAGATCGGCGACATCATGGCGCGCGCGACCAATGATGTGCGCCAGCTCAATGCGATGATGAACCCCGGCGTCAGTCTGATCCTCGGCTCACTGCTCAGCCTGGCGATCCCGATCATCTTCATCGGCGCGCTCAACCCGGCGCTCTTGATCGCGCCACTGCTCTTCACCGCCGCCTTCGCCGTGGCTGTCTATCGCTACAACAAGCGGCTCAGCCCGGTCAGCGGCGCGATGCGCTATCAGTTCGGCGTGATGAACGCGGGGCTGGCCGAGACGATCACCGGGATCGAGGTCGTCAAGTCGACCGCGCAAGAGGAGCAGGAGAAGGGCAAGTTCGCGCGCAACGCCCGCAGCTACCGCGACTACTTCGTGCGCCAGGGCGAGATACAGGCGCGCTACCTGCCACGACTGCTGCTCTCGGTGGCGTTTGTCGGTGGCTTTCTGCAGGGCGCGTGGCTTGTCACGCAGGGACAGTTGAGCGTTGGCGGGCTCGTGTCTTTCCTTGGCTTGATGGCGCTGCTGCGCTTCCCCGCCGACATCTCGATCTTTAGCTTCGTCCTCGTCCAGCTTGGTGTCTCCGGCGCCGAGCGCATCCTGGCGATCATGC
>DATAOM010000301.1:0-8460 GCA_036265775.1 Ktedonobacterales bacterium
AGGCATTCGCGGACGCGCTGCTGACAACGGGCGCGGTGAAGTTCGGCGCGTTCCGTCTCAAGCTCCATGAAAAACAGCCAGACGCGCCGCTCTCGCCGATCTACGTTGACCTGCGCGCGCTGCGCTCGTTTCCTGACGCGCTTGACGACGCCGTGCTGACTCTGGTGGAGATGATCGCTGCGCGCGAACTCTCTTTCGACCTCTACGCAGACGTGCCACAGGCCGCGACCCCGCTCGTCGCCATCCTCACGCACATCACCCGCGTCGGCATGATCACGCCACGCGAGGCCAAGACGCATGGCGCTGGCGACGCCATCAACGGCGCATTCACGCCCGGCCAGACGATTCTTGTGATCGACGACCTCGTGACGCGCGCAGAGAGCAAGCTCGAAGCGATTCGCGTCCTGGAGGCGCACGGGCTGCTCGTGCGCGATGTCGCCGTGCTGGTGGACCGCGAGCAGGGCGGCGCGGAACAACTCGCCGCCGCCGGCTACCAGCTCCACGCCGCAGTCACGCTCAGCCAGCTCCTTGACCATTGGCGCGCCACCGGCGGCATTGACGAGGCGACCTACGAGCGCGTCCATGACTACACCGTGCAAGCGCAGGGATGACAGCGCCCGGCAAAACAGCTATATGGGCCGCTCCCAGCCGTCTGGCGGAGCGTCGCGGTCGTAGATGGTGATTGGGTAGCCGTCGGGGTCGAGCAGGGTAAATTGCCGGCCAAACCGCCCGTCCGTGGGTGGCCGGAGAATGGTGACGCCCGCCGCCACAAGCGCGTCATGCGTCGCCTGCGCGTCCGCCGTCTTGAACCAGATGGCCGGTCCCGGTAGCGGACGAGGCAACACATCCAGATCCACTCCTGGCGGCGCCTTGCGCACTGCGAAGGGAACGGGGTAGCTCAGGAACGTGACCGCATCCGTCGCCGGAGTCCCCGTATGGAAATTCTCCGGGTCGCGCCGGAAGCCGAGCGTGCGCTCGTAGAACGCGGCTGATCTGGCCACGTCGCGCACGACAAGGCCCACAAACGCTGGCCCACTCAGATCGAACTCTTTTGGCATGGCTGCGCATCCTTTAGATTGGCCTGGTTTCGACTCTCCATGTCTATCATAATCGTGCTATGTGACACCCCTATGTCAGCAGCGCCCAGCGCTCTTGACCACAAAGAGGACGATCAGTTGAAGTGCTTGGCGCGTTTCCACAAATCGGCGAGCGGCGCCTTCGGCTGGCGGCAGACGTAGATCGTCAGATCGCTCTCCTCCGGCATGCAGTAGGTACAGGTGAACTTCCCGGCTGGTGTCACCAGGCCAAATGCGGGCGCCAGGTCCTCCCGCGAGAAGCCGATGGTGATGACGGTCTGCCCGGAGCAATTCCCTGGCCCCCAGAGCCAGTACGTATTGTGTCCGCTGATCGCCTGCGGCAGGCCATCCTGCGGCCCGAACATATTGATCGCGCCAGCCTCGCCGTAATTGAGCGTGTAGATACACGCCTGCGCGCGCTCGTCCGCTGGTAGCTTTTTGTACACATCGGCGACAGCAGCGGTCATCTCCGGCCAGCCATAGCGGTCCGCCAAAATCTGCGGCTGAAGCTGCGTCGCGCTCTCCTGCTGTTTCGCGCCCGACGAGCCAGCGAGGAAGCCGTAGACCTTGCTATACGGCTCTGGCGCCAGGGTCGGCGTGACACCGGGGAAGAAGAGTAGCGCGCTCAGCCCCAGCGCGGCGGGATAAGCGATGCGCGCCCAACGCCACCCTCGCCGCTGCTCAAAGACGCGCGAGAGCAACACCGCGCCGCCCGCATACATCATCGGGTACGCAGGTGAGAGGAAATACGACTTGGCGCGTGTAACGGTGAACAGCACGTACAGGATGACGAACGCCCAGCCGAGCGCGCGATACGGCTTGCCGTCCTTTGCGCGGAAATAGTACACCAGCCCGGCGATCGTCAGTGGCAACGTCAGCGGGTTCATCGTCAGAATCTGGCTGAGCAGGAAGTCCAGCGGCGAGCCACTCTCGATGCCGCCATAGTTGCGCCAGAACTCTGGCGTCGGCCAGCCGTTCTGGATCTGCCAGCCGATGTAAGGCAGCAGGAACGCGAAGGCGATCGCGCCACCAAGCCAGAGCCAGCGCGTGCGGAACATCGCGCGCTGTGGCGTCAGCAGTATCCCAACCACCAGCGCGAAGCCAAAGAAGAGCATCGAGAGTTTGGTGAACAGCCCGATGCCGGCGATCAGGCCGAAGAGCAGCCAGAGGCGCGGCTCCTCGCGGCGCACGAGGCGGATGAAGACATACGCCGCCAGCGCCCACCACAGCTCGTCGAAGACGTCCATCGTGTAGAGCGAACCTGTGCCGATGAAGACCACCGCCGCCGCCGAGGCCAGCGCGGCAAGAATTTGCGCGAGACGCCCACCGCCCAGCTCACGCGCCATCAGCCCGGTGACGACGATCAGCGCGGCGTTGGCCAGCGCGCTAAAGAAATGCAGGAAAACGAGGTTATCGCCAAAGATGCGCAAGATGCCCGCCAGCCAGGCGATGAACGGCGGGAAGTCCACATAGCCTGTCTGGAAGTGGCGCCCAGCGTCGATGTAGTAGAGTTCATCGCGGAAGTAGCCATAGTTCCCCGCGACGATCATATGCGCGATGAAGCTCGCCAGCGCGATGTAAACGAGCCACGCGGTGTCGCTGGTCAGCGTCTCGCGCGTGAGCAGACGTTGATAGGCGGGGCGCGCGGCGACAGGCATACTCAAAGCGAAGTCCTTCTAGCGACGTGAATCTCCCGTGGCGTACTATCGCCGCAGACGCTCGTCATGTCAAACAGTTCGGCTGCGAGTAGTGGTTGCATCTTGGAGGAAGTGGACGTGCTCTACCGCCGCGCGATCTATCCCGCGCTCGTGCGTCTCGGCGGAGGCGATCCCGAGACGGCGCACGAGCGTGTGCTGGCGGCGCTGGCGCTCGTCTCGCGCTCTCCGGCGCTGACCCGCGCGCTGGACATCATGATGTCATTGGGACAGCCCGATACCTCGTCGCTCGCGCGCAAGGTCTTTGGCATGCGCTTCCCACATCCGGTCGGACTGGCGGCGGGCTTCGACAAGAACGGCGTCGCGCTGCATGCCCTCGCGGCGCTTGGCTTCGGCTTTATCGAGGCGGGGACGATCACGCGCGTGGCGCAGCCAGGCAATCCACGTCCACGCCTCTTTCGCCTTCTCCAGGATCAGGCGCTCATCAACCGCATGGGCTTCAACAACGAGGGCGCCGAGGCTGTGGCGGCGCGCCTCAAGCAGACGCGCCCATTGCCCGTCCCACTCGGCTTGAGCCTGGGCAAGTCGAAGATCACGCCGCTGGAGGAAGCCGCCGCTGACTACCTGGCCTCGCTCGACACGCTCTACCCCTACGGCGACTACTTCGCCGTCAACATCAGTTCGCCTAATACGCCAGGTCTGCGTGAGTTGCAGGAGAGCGACCGGCTGGACACGTTGCTCGAAGTCCTCATCCAGCGGTTGCGCGAGCGCGCAATTCAGGAAGAACGCGCCACGCCGAAGCCGCTGCTGGTGAAGGTCGCGCCCGATCTGGACGAGGCGGCGCTGGAGCGCATCGTGGAGGCCTGTCTGGCGCGCGGCGCGAGCGGCCTGGTCGCCGTCAACACCACGCTCGACCGCAGCGGATTGCGGACAGATACTCCGTTAGAGTTGCGCGACCAGCCGGGTGGCCTCAGCGGGCGTCCGCTCCACGCGCGCGCGGTGGAAGTCGTGCGCTTCCTGTCCGAGCACGCTGGCGACCAACTACCTATCGTCGGCTGTGGGGGAATCTTCACCGCCAATGACGCCAAACGCATGCTCGACGTAGGCGCCTCCCTGCTCCAGCTCTACACCGGCTTCATCTACCAGGGGCCAGCTATCGCCAGACAGATAGCGCATGGGCTACTGGTCGAACGTCAAGCGCCAACAAACGGTTAGACCGGCGAATACGAACTCAACAAACCGCCCATGCATCCACTATCAGCTCATCGCGGCGCCGATACGGGTTGCGCACTGTCTTTCGGAACGGCGAGCAAGATAAAGAGCGGCAAGCATGGCGTTAGGTAGGCGATGGTCGTGATCCATCCGCCAGCCGTATTCGCCCCCAGGAGCAAGCCGAGGATCAACGGGACAAGGAACAACACCACCGGCGCCAGCAGCATGAGCAGGAACCGGCGACCGTCAGTTCGCCGATCCGTCGCCACGAGCGCCAGCGCCCAACCGAGCAGGCTGACGAGCGCGCCCGGCAGGAAGAACCACAGGTACGGCGCCAACTTGTCCACCGAAGCGCCAAGTGCGAAGCAATTACCCAGGAGACAGGATGCGGCCAGCAGTGAGCCAATGACAAGCAGGAGGAAGCCGGCAAATGAGATGACGCGCGCCGCAAAGCTGATAGCCGAGGAAGAGCGATACCCCAGCACGTTCGGCACACAAATCAGCAAGAAGGCGAACAACGCCAGCAGCAGATAGACAACGGTATCGAGCGTCACTGTCGCATCCTCTCAGGACGCAAGAAGGCCCACCAGCCAGGTTACTGGTGAGCCTTCTTTGCAGTTTAATGTGGGCAGACTCTGTTGCTGGAAAACGCGCAGGTACCGCGCTAGTTTGGGTTCTGCTGATTCGGATTCTGTCCGCCGCCCTGCTGGTTGGGATTCTGACCCTGCGGCCCGACAACCACGGCCTGGTTCTGCCGGCGGTTGCGGTTGGCGGCGAAGAGCAAGAGCAGGATCAGCAGCAGCAAGATCACGAGCAGGATGATGCCCAGCACGCAGTTCTGCTGCACCAGTTGCGCGAAGCCCCCTATCCCACCTTCCGGGGTGGCGGTGGCTGTAGGTGCTGCCGTTGCCGTTGGAATGGGCGTCGCTGTCGGCACAGCGAGCGCTGGCGAAGCTGAAGGCGTCGGCGCAATGGTCGAGGTGGGCGTCGGCGGAGCGGGGGTCGCGGTTGGCGCGGTGGGATGCGGATTACCATCGGCGAAGACGGAGCGGCCATTATAGGCAAGAACACCGATCCCGGCAATGAGCGCGAGTAGCGTGAGACCGATCGCCAGCGTGAGCGCCAGCCCACCACGCGTGCGGCGAAGCATGAACATAGCGGATAACCTCCCGTACAGACGGCACGATAATGGTTGCTTCAGACGGAAGCGAAAATGCACTAGTCGAGATTAGCGGTAGTCTGGCGCCATGTCAATAAGCAGTTTTTACGGTGGCGCCGTAAGACCAATTGGCGGCGCGCGTTGCCTGCTGGATGGCGCTATGGTATACTTGTTGCGTCTAAGAACGTGAGAAACAACTGCCGATGCGAGAATGCGCACGGCCAGAGTACGGTCATGCCGCCGGGCGATTAGCCCCAACACCTGATGGCGGAGCCGCAAGTGGGCGCGTCCAGCGCTGACCTACACACGAGACGAGACAAGCGACTTCATCGCACGCATGGCTCTGCGCCTGCCGACACCGACACGCCGGATGGGCTTGCGCTCAGGGGCTGACGCGGCGATGACCACAAACGACGAGCGCATGATTGGCGCTCACAAGCGAGCCAGACAGGGCAGCAAAGGAGGAGATCGCCGGACCCCAATGCGTGAGAGAACAGTTGGGGCTGAGCGGTCAGCACGCATGGCATTGGAGACTGAGGACAAGGCAGCGATTATCGAGGAGCATCGGGTCAACGAGAACGATACCGGCTCGCCGGAGGTGCAGGTGGCGATTCTGACGCGCCGTATCCAGGACCTGACGGTGCATCTGGGCGAGCACAAGCACGACTTCCACTCGCGGCGCGGGCTGATGAAGATGGTGGGGCAGCGCCGCCGGATGTTGCGCTACCTCAACCGCACCAGCCCGGAGCGCTACCGCGCGCTGATCGAGAAGTTGGGCCTGCGCCGCTAGAAACGAACGCCGTTAGTTTATCGGCTAATGGCATTAGTTTTTCTACTAATGACGTTGGTTTATAAACTAATCACTTTCGTTTTCTGCATGCTCTTCGGCCATTCGGCGCTCTCTAGCTCATTCGCATGCGCCGAATGGTCAGTCCAGCAGCCGCAAGATCAGGCTTTTCCTCTCTGTCCAGCATCACTCTTCACGTAACGAAGCTGGCTCGCACAACAACAGATCCGCGTCGCCATGTGGCGGCGCAGGAGGAACCATGATTCATAAGGTTGAGGCCACGATTGGTGGCCGCACACTCACCATCGAGACGGGCCGCGTCGCCGAACAGGCCGGTGGCGCTGTGCTCTTGCGCTACGGCGATACCGTCGTCCTGGGGACCGCCACCGCGAGCGAATCGCCGCGCGAGGGCATCGACTTTTTCCCGCTGACGGTCGATGTCGAGGAGCGCATGTACGCGGCGGGCAAGATCCCCGGCGGCTTCATCAAGCGCGAGGGGCGTCCGACCGAGCACTCGATCCTCGCTTCCCGCCTGACCGATCGCCCCATCCGCCCGCTCTTCCCCAAGGGGTATCGCAACGACGTGCAGGTCGTCATCACCGTCCTCTCCGCCGACCAGGAGAACGACTCTGACGTGCTGGGCATCATCGCGGCGTCGGCGGCGCTGACGATCTCGGAGATTCCCTTCGCCGGGCCGGTCGGGGCGGCGCGCGTCGGCTATATTGATGGGCAGATCGTCATCAATCCCACCGAGACGGACCTCAAGCGCAGCCAGCTCGACCTCGTGGTGGCTGGCACCGCGGACGCGGTGGTGATGGTCGAGGCGGGCGCCGAAGAGCTGCCTGAGGAGACGATGATCGCGGCGGTGCGCGCCGGACATGAGGCGATGCAGGCGCTGACTCAGGCGCAGAAGCAGTTGCAGTCGCTCGGCGGCAAGCCCAAGCGCGACTTCACAGCGCCAGAGGCGGACGCCGCGATGGGCGAGGCCGTCGCCAAGTTCGTGCGTCCACGCTTCGACCGCGCGGTGAACACCACCGACAAGGCTGGACGCGACGCCGCCATCAATGCCGTGCGCAGCGAGCTGGTCGCGGAACTGGGACCGCAGTATCCCGACCGCGCCAAGGAGATCGTCTCGTTCTTCGACAAGGAGCTCAAGCGCTACGTGCGCATGCAGATCCTGGAGAAGGGCGTGCGGCCTGATGGGCGCGGCACGAAGGATATCCGCCCGATCTGGTGCGAGACGGGGCTGCTGCCGCGCACGCACGGCTCGGCCATCTTCACACGCGGGCAGACGCAGGTGTTGAGCATCGTGACGCTCGGCTCGCCCGGCGAGGAGCAGACCATTGATGGTCTGGGCGCGGAGGAGTCGAAGCGCTACATCCACCACTACAACTTCCCGTCGTTCAGCGTCGGCGAGACGCGCTCCTCGCGTGGTCCCGGTCGGCGTGAGATCGGGCATGGCGCGCTGGCCGAGCGCGCGCTGGTCCCAGTCATCCCCAGCAAGGAAGAGTTCCCCTACACGATCCGCGTCGTCTCCGAGGTGCTCAGCTCCAACGGCTCGACCTCGATGGGTTCGACCTGCGGCAGCACGCTCGCGCTGATGGACGCCGGTGTGCCGATCTCGGCGCCGGTCTCCGGCGTGGCGATGGGCCTGATCACCGAGAGCGGCGAGACCGCCGATAAGTACGCGATCCTCACCGACATCCAGGGCATCGAGGACGCGATGGGCGACATGGACTTCAAGGTCGCTGGGACGGCGGATGGCGTCACAGCGTTGCAGATGGACATCAAGATCAAGGGCCTGACGATGGAGATCCTAGCGCAGGCGATGGCGCAGGCCAAAGAGGGCCGGATGTTCATCATGGACAAGATGCTCGAGGCGCTGCCACAGCCGCACGACAACCTCTCGCCCTACGCGCCGCGCATCCAGTCGATCAAGATCAGCCAGGAGAAGATCGGCGCGGTCATCGGCCCAGGCGGCAAGACGATCCGCCGCATTCAGGACGAGGCCGGCGCCAAGGTGGACATCGACGACGACGGCACGGTGCATATCTCGGCGGATACCGAGGAGGGCATGCAGCGCGCCCTGGGCGCGGTGCGCGCGCTCACCGAGGAGGTCGAGACCGGCAAGATCTACACTGGCGTCGTCCGCCGCCTGGTGGACTTTGGGGCCTTTGTCGAGATTCTACCGGGCAAGGAAGGGCTGGTGCGCACGTCGCAACTGGCCGATTACCACGTCAACCGGCCGGAGGATGTGGTCTCCGTGGGCGACGAGATCACGGTGATGGTGATCGAGGTGGACCCGCAGGGGCGCATCAACCTCTCGCGCCGCGCCGCGCTGAGTGGCGAGATGCCGACGCAAGAGGAACTGGACGCCGAGCGTGGACCGCGTGGCGGTGGGCGTCCCGGCGGCTATCCCAGCCGTGGCGGCTATCCGAATCGTGGCCCGAACGACCGTGGCGGTCCACCGCGTGGTAACTATGGTGGCTCTGGTGGCAATCAGGGTGGACGCAACCGCAACGGCGGAGGCTACCGCGACCACTAGCCATCCGATTCGCGTGTGAAACAAGA
>DATAOM010000302.1:0-6402 GCA_036265775.1 Ktedonobacterales bacterium
CTTCTAGTCTTGATCCTCGGCTCGACGTTGGTCATCGCCAAAGCCGCGCTCGGCCATCTGGGTCCACTAACCCTCGCGGCGTTACGCTACTGCCTGGCGGCTCTCATCTTGATTCCCCTTGCCCTGCGCGATAACATGCGCTTCTGGACCTGGCCGCCGCGTCTATGGCTTCAGTTGCTCGCGATTGGGCTGGCGTTCTATGCGCTCGGCAACGGCGCGCTCTTCCTCAGCCTGAAATATCTGCCTGCCGCCACTACCTCGCTCCTATTGGGATTAGTTCCGGTGGTCGTCCTGCTTGGCGGAATCATCTGGCTGCGTGAGGCGCCTATGCGCTGGCAATGGGTTGGTATGGCTATAGCCTTGATCGGGACGTTCGTCTTTTTTGCCCATAGTCTCTCAGCAGGAGAACCGCTGGGTCTTGCGATTGGCGTGATTGGCATGCTGGGCAGCGCCTCGTTGAGTCTGCTAGGTCGTCCCTTGGCGCGCGACCGGCGGTTAGGCGTCGTCGCGCTCACGGCGGCGCCGCTTCTGATCGGCGGGCTTCTCCTGCTCCCCATCGCCTTGGTGACGGAAGGCGCGCCGCGACTAGATCTTTCGGGTATGGCGGTGGTCTTCTGGCTAGCCGTCGTGAATACGGCGTTCGCTTATATCCTGTACAATCATGTGTTGCGGAAGCTCGCAGCGTTCGAGGTGAGCGCGCTCACCAGCCTCTCTCCGCTGGTGACGGCCATCGGCGCCTGGCTCTTTCTCGCGGAGCCATTGACCGCGCTACAAATAGTTGGGATGATCGTTATGGTGAGCGGGGTGATGCTGATTCAGTCCGCTCAAGGGATAGTACATCTCTCCGATCCATGACACACCGCGCCATGCGTACATAGGATGCTGTCAGTGAGGCGCCTATGACTGACGATCAATATAGTGAGATCACTGTTCCTGACATCCCGGCCATCCCTGGTCTGGTCTTCCGCCATGCGCGTATCCCCGACGATCTGCCAGGGCTGGTGGTCGTGCATGAGGAATCGGCGCAGGCGGATGGCGTCGATCCGCTCTCTAGCATGGAGAGTGTCCCGACGCTCGACGAGTTACGTGCCCGGTTCACGCCATCGTCCACGTTCGATCCTGCCGCCGATGCGCTGATCGTCGAACTGGATGGGCTCGTCATCAGCTACAGTCGCGTGACCTGGTGGACGGAGCGCGATGGCGTCTGGCTCTACCTCACCACAGGGCGTCTCCTGCCCGCGTGGCGTCGGCGAGGCATCGGGACGGCGATGTTGCGCTGGGCCGAGAGTCGCGCGGCGGCGCTCGCGACGAACCATCCAACTAACGGCAAAGCGATGCTCGGCGCCAACGCCTCCTCGGCAGAGGTAGACGCCACTGCCCTGCTGCGCGACGCTGGCTACCACGAGACCTTCAGCATGGTTGAGATGCGCTTCGACGCCTTCGATGCGCTCCCGCCCGTCGAACTGCCCGCCGGTCTCGTGTTTCGCCCGGTGGTGCCAGACCAGTATCGCGCAATCTGGGACTCTGTCCAGGCGGCGTATGTGAACTCGCCGCAGAACGTGGTCGCTACCGAAGAGGACTATCAGGAATGGCTGGCGAGTCCTGCGTTCGATCCCACACTTTGGCGCGTCGTCTGGAATGGTGAGCGTATCGCTGGGCAGACGCTCTGTGAGATCGCCAAAGGGCGCGGTGAGGTCGCTGAAGTCAGTGTCGGCGCGCCGTGGCGACGGCGTGGACTAGGTCAGGCGCTCGTGATCGCCGGATTGCGCGCGCTGGCCGAGCGCGGCGTGAGCGAGGCGCGGCTACATGCGCGGGCGGATAACATCTATGGCGCGCCGCGTCTCTATGAGCGTGTCGGCTTTCGCCAGTTGAAGCGCTTCGCCCGCTACCGCAAGCCACTCCAGCTTTTCTGAGCAATAGCCACCTCTCTGGATCGCCCTAGAAGGCGCTTGCGCCTCAGTATGTGCAAACCACTGCGGCAATATTTTGCGCTCGTCATGGACTCGCCGAGTTTCACAACCTGGGTGTTACGTTTGACGCGTCGCGCAAGTGTTAGGAGTGAACCGCGTACAACGATGGGGTGTGGGAAGAAACGAGGGCCGTTGTGATGGCGCAGGAGCATATCTGGCTATCTGATAGATGGCGGCTCGCCGAACGTCCTGGGTGGCTCATCGCATCTGCCCGTTGGCTCGCACGCCAGACCGATCTTCAGTGGCACCAAACGATTTCATCGTCGCGTGATACAGGCGCGCAGCCAGTGGAGACGGCGCCGGGAAGCGCAAGCGAGGCAGAGGAGTTCGAGGCCTTCGTGCGCCGCTTCGAGCGGCAGATCCTCAACTACCTTTGGCGCATGACCGGCGAAGAGCAGTCCGCCTACGACCTTACGCAGGAGGTCTTCCTGCGCGCCTGGCGGCATTTCTCCTCCATCAGTCAATATGAGCAGCCGCAGGCCTGGCTCTTCCGCGTCGCGACGAACCTTGCCCTGACACATAACAGCAGCCGCAAACGTCAGGCAGCCCCGATGAGCGCGCTTCCTAACGACGCGCCAGGAGCAAGCGATCCCGCGCGACATTTTGCGGAAAGCGAAGTTGTGCGCCAGGTTCTCCTGCAATTGCCTTCCAGGCGTCGCGCCGCGCTCGTCTTGCGCGAAGTGTATGGACTGAGTACAGCGGAAGTTGGCAAGGTTCTTGGCATGTCTGAGACGGCGGTCCGCATGGCCATCTCTCGCGCCCGCGAACAGTTCCGCGCACTCTATCGTGAAGGAGAGGGGCTGGCATGATCGAGCAAGACGTCCCCGCATGCGCGCTCGGCCTGACGACCGACATCCTCTCCGCCTGGCGCGACGGTGGCTTCCGAGGCGATGAAGAGCAGCGGATTCGCCAGCATGCCGCGACCTGCGCCGCCTGCCAGCAGCGGCTCGACGGATTCGCAACAGTCGCGCGCGCGTTGGAATGGCAACGAGAACTAGAGCCAGGCGACCGTATCTGGCGAGGAGTGCAAAATCGCATCGCATCGCAGCGACGAACAGGGATTATCCTGCCACGATCCCTCGGCTGGAGTTGGCAGGGCGTGGTCTCGGCTGCCAGCGTTATCCTCGTCGTCAGTCTGCTGGCCTATGTGTTCAACGCCGTGCGGACGCAGCGTAGTGGGCCTGTGCCGATGAGTACGACGACCAGCGCAGTCACACCAACACCCTTGCCGACGCTGACAAGCAGCGTCATCACTCCTGGGCCTCAACTCGTCTGGCAGCAGGCGCATCTTCCGCCAGGGATAGAAGTGACGATGGCGTCTCTCGCACAGGGGACCCTTGCGGTGGCGCCAGGCGATGGCGATGTCGCCTATCTCTGTGTAGCTCCAACAGAGAAGGAAGGCCACGCGCAAGAGACCAACGCGCACATCTATGTCACCCGTGACCGTGGCAAGACCTGGGCGCGTGGCGGGGATGTCCCTGTCGGCGTGCAGCCAACATCGAGCGGCAAGGCATTCACGCTTGAGTGCCGCATCGTGGTTGACGCGACGCGCCCCGACACTGCGGTGGTCGAGACCGAGTGGATACAGTTGGGCGCTGAGGGCGACAACTCGCAGATTTCCAGTTTCGCCAGCTTCGACTATGGCGCGCACTGGAGAAAGCTGGTTTATCCGAATCTCTTCGTCATCAGCCTGGAGATGGCCACTTACGGCAGCGTGATCTTTGCCTCTGGTTCGGAGCAGGTCCGCAGCGAGCCAGGTCTCTGGGTCAGCCATGATCAGATGACGACCTGGCAGGCGCTTGCCCTGCCTACGGGCATTGATGTCAGCGCCTTCTGGCTGAATCCCACCACAGGCGCGCTGTTGCTCTCGGCGAACCAGCAGGGAAGCCCATTGCTATTCAGCAGCATGGATGGCGGCGCGCGCTGGACACAGCTTCCAGCGCCTTCCTCGCCTGGGATCACCTGGATCGTTCAGCCGCCACAAGGCACAGCGCCTTGGCGCATCTGCGGAGCCACGACGTCATCTTATGACCACCTGCAGCCATTGGGAAATACGCTCACGTGTAGCGGCGACGGTGGCGAGACTTGGACGGAGCGGCCAGCGCTCAACCTCGCGGCGAACTCCCCCAAGGGCTTCCAAACCTACGCGCCCGCCACAATCCTCGTGCTCGCCGACGACGGCGGAGTGCTCGCCACAGTCCTCATCTACGGGAGACCTGTCGCGCTCTATCGTCTCCCAGCAGGAGCATCTAACTGGCAGGACATCGGGCCGGTATTGGCGGATCCTGCCAGCGCCACCTATGCTCCTACGCCCACTGGCGGCGCGCTCTGGCTGAGCGGCTCTGATGTGTTCACGGCGCTGTATCCACCTGCGTAGGCTCCGCCACCAGCCACCCTATGCCTCACCATCTTGGGTGAAAGAAGTCATAAACGTGCCCACTGGCGTAGCCACCGCGTCTTAGGGAAAGACCGCTCCTATGAGACCGGATGCTATACTGAGCATCGTGGCGCAGGGGCAGGGGCGAAGCGCTGGCAAGCAGAACAGAGAAAGCCGCGCGCCCCCGGTCAGACGCGCCAGTGGGCAAGAGCGCCCTGGCGGACGTGAAGGGTGGATATCAATGGCGACATGTGGCAATTGTGGACGCGAATCTCGCGCAGGCGATCTCTACTGCAAATACTGCGGCCAGCGGCTGGGGAGCGGCTCGCTGAGCGCATACTCCAGTGGCTTGAGTGACCTCGGCGGCCACTACTATGCGATGGGCGGAACGGGCGGCGCGTCGGGCGCCGCCACTGACGGACGACAGGTGATGGGCCGGCTGGTGGTACGTCCGCTGCCAGGCAAGAGCGGCGGACAGACACGTGAGGTGCCCCTCGACGGACGCGACATCGCCATTGGCCGCTCGCCAACCTGCGACATCATGCTGGAAGACGACCAGCTTGTCTCACGCCGCCATGCGCTGCTGCGCTACAACGGCTCCGAATACACCATTGTGGACCTGGGCAGCAGCAACGGCACCTTCCTCAACGAGGAAGAGACTCACGAGGAGACGCCGCTGCGCGATGGTGATCTCATCGGCATCGGCGAGTACGAGATCCTCTACTCGAAGAGCGCGCCAGTCAGCCCTGACGACTCGCAGGCCGCCACACAGGTGACGCAGGACATTTCTGGTTCTCGCCCGGCGCTAGAAACCGCGCCAGAACCTGAACCAGAACCTGCTCCTGAGCCACAACCTACGCCTGAACCCGAACCAGTCGCCACTGCGCCTGCGATCGCCGCCACTGCGGCTGGCGTCGCCGCATCGCAGGCGGCCGAACACGAGACGATGGCTCCCGCGCCACAGCAGCCGCAGCCAGCGCAGCCATCCGCAGCGGAGACCCCGGCGATGCTGGCCGAGGAGACACGCGCTCCCGCCGATACGCAACCCAACCGCTCCGGCGAGGCGCTGCCCGATCCACGCGCCACCGCGACGAACCTGGAGGCGATCCGCACCCAGTTGGGGCAGGCCAGCACACTGCTGCTGCGGCTGGATGAGGAGACGCGCGTCTCGGAGACACGCCGCGCCGCCTTGCAGGCCACGCGCGACGAGCTGGCGACCATCCTCGAACGGCAGAGCGGTGGCTCGACGCCGGGCATGTCCTCTGGTCCTGATGTCTCCGGCCTGACCGCGATCGTGCGCAAGGCCGCCGACAATCCGCGTGACCTCGACAACGTCATGCAGCTCTCGCAGCACGCGAGCGAGATCGCGGACGCGCTCGCGGCGAAGCAGAACGCCTCAGCAGGTGGCGCGTCGCCAGAGTTGATGAACCAGCTTGCTGGTCTGAAGAAGCGGCTTGACGAGGTGCTCGGCTAGATCGCTGGACGAGCGGGGCTGGCTTCGGCTATCGTAGAGAGCATGTCAGGCGCATCACCTTCACAGTACGACGTCATCGTCATCGGCGCGGGACTGGGCGGGCTACTCTCGGCCGCACAGTTCCTGCGGCGTGGGCGGCGCGTGCTCGTCCTCGAACGGCTCTCGCATCCCGGCGGGCGCTTCACGGCGAAGACCTTCAAGGGCGCGCAGGTCAGCACCGGCGCCGTCCACATGCTGCCCTTCGGCACGAACGGCGAGCTGGCGAATATGCTCCGCGCGCTCGCCATCCCCCACCGCATCCACGATAGCGAGGTCTTCGGCTCGTTCCACGTGCGCGGACGCCAGTACGTCACACGCTCGCTGCTCCAGCTCGCGCAGGTCTTCGGCCCGCGCCAGTTCGCGCAGACGCTGCAACTGGCGGCGGCGATGCTCCTGCGCCAGCCGCGCCCCAATGAGCGCGACCTGACCTACCGTGAGTGGCTGGATCGCCGCATCACGCGCACATCCTCGCCCGAACTCTACGCCTTCTTCGAGCGCATCTGCCACTTCTCGGTCAGCATCGACCTCGACGACATCACCTA
>DATAOM010000303.1:0-3071 GCA_036265775.1 Ktedonobacterales bacterium
TTGTCCGTTCTCACCCAGATGGATCATCGCGCGGAACTCGTCGAGGTAGCGCGGCTGGCCATACGACGCCAGCGCCATCACCTTGTACTCGTCAGAGGAGCGCAGGAAACCGAGATAGTCTGTGACCTCCTCGTAGAGCAGGCCGAGCGAGTGCGGGTAGTTCACCTGGCCGATGCGCTCCAGGTCATTGCCCTCTCCGAGCCAGTAACTCGTCGTCGCACGCTCGCCGCGCCCATCCAGCGTCATCACCGCCGCGCGCTCGAATGGCGAGTCGTGGAAGGCGCTGGCGGCGTGGGCGATGTGGTGCTCGACGAAGCGCCACCGGAACGGCCCATCCGCGCGAACGCCACGGAAGCGCGCCTTGAGATGATGCGGCGCGCCGCTGGCCAGATGGCGTGGCGCGTTGACAATAGAGGCGAGGAAGAGCGGGTCCCAGGCCGACTCCCACTCGGTGGACGCTGGATATGCGCTCGGCTCCAGTGGCAACGAGATCGTCGCATCACTCGCATGTTTGTCCAGTAAGAGGTATGGGTCGTAGGAGTAGGCGACGAAATCCACATCCGCCAGTGTAATGTCGCCTGCGCGCAGGCAGTAGTCGATGGCTGCGTACGGCAGTTCCCAGGTGGAGAAGGGAACCGGGCGCTTGCCGTGTTTGATGCGCGTAAAACGCTCCTCCTCGGCGGCGGCGAGCACGACGCCATCGCGCACGAGGCAGGCGGCGGAGTCGTGGTAGACGGCGTTGACGCCAAGCGTATACATCGTGGGCGCGCTCCTGATGACTAGGGCCAGCTCGGCTCATGCGTCGGCGTGATGATGAGTTCCTGCAGCGCCGACTCCGGCGGGAGTTGCGCCGCGAATACGATGGCGCTGGCGACGGTCGCTGGGTCCTGCAACTTGTCGTCATCCGGCATGGGGATGCCCTGGTCGGCGAAGCGGTCGAAGAAGTGCGTGCGCATCCCACCCGGCAGCACGGTTGTCACACGGATGCCGCAGGCGCGCCCTTCCGCGCCGAGCGCCCGGCTCAGGCCAAGCAGGCCCCACTTCGAGGCGTGGTAGGCCGAGGCGTTGGGCCATGCGCGCGTCGCGGCGGTCGAGGCGATATTGAAGATGTGCCCGCCCCCTCGTTCGCGCATGATGGGCCACGCCGCCTTGGCGAAGAGGAACGGCCCGCGCAAATTGACGCCGATCTCCAAATCCCAGCGCTCGACGCTCAGCTCCTCGACAGGATAGGTGAAGTCCACCGCTGCGCAGTTGACGAGGAGATCGAGCCGGCCAAAGCGTTCGGCGACCATCTCTACCGCGTCGAAAATATCCGCTGCGTCGCTGGCGTCGCAGCGCAGCGTCAGGCTCGCGACATCCTGCGCCAGCAACTCCTGGGTGACGCGCTCAGCGGCCTCGCGGTTGATATCTACGCAGGCCACGGAGCAACCCGCCGCGCCTAGCGCGCGCGCCGTCGCTTCGCCCAGCCCGCTGCCCGCGCCAGTTACCAGCGCGACCTTACCCTTCAGATCTGTCGCCATCGTGTCTGTCGCCATCATGCGATTCCTTTGGCTCATGTATCTGCCACCGACGCTCTATGCGCCAACCGCGCCGGGCAATTCGTCTAGTCCCCGTAGTCCCTCAAGTGGCCTGCGTGTCAGCACCTCGTCGTAGAGCGCGGCGGTGCGCTCGGCGACTAGCGGCCAGGTGAACTCGCGCTCAACCCGCTCGCGCGCGGCAAGTCCCATGCGCTCGGCCATTCGCGGTCGACGTAGGATCCCGCGCAGCCGTCTTGCCAGCGCGTCAGGATCGCGCGGAGGGACAAGGTAGCCGGTCTCGCCGTCGCGGATGGTGTAGGTAATTCCGCCGACCGCCGAGCCGATCACCGGGCGACCGCAGGCCATCGCCTCCAGCGGCGTCAGCCCGAACGGCTCGTACCATGGCGTCGTGACGGCGACATCGGCGGCGCAGTAGTAGTAGCGCAACTCGTCCGGCTGGCGTTGCCCGGTGAAGCGCACATGCTCCGCAATGCCTAGCTCCGCTGCGAGCCTTTGCAGGACGCCAATCTCCGGCGTAGCGATGGGATCAGGCTCCGAGGTCTCGCCGCCGACGATCAGCAGTTGTGGCGGCGCGGCGCGCCAGCCCTCCAGCAGCCGTGCAAAGGCGCGTATGACGTTGCGCACGTCCTTGCGCGGCAGCATCCGCCCGACATAGACGACGACTGGACCCTCGCCTTCGAGGCCGATGCGGCGGCGCGCCAGCTCGCGCGAGACGGGACGGAAGCGCTGAAGGTTCGCGCCCGCCGGAATCAGCGCGATCTTGCCGGGGTCGGCGTCATAGCCAGTCACGAGTTCTTGGCGCTCCGTCGGGCACTGCGCGATCACGCGGTCGGCGCGGCGCACGATCTCGCGCTCGACGGCGATACGTTCTGGCGGACTGGTGTCGTCCTCGCCCTGGAAGCGCCGCTTCGTCTCGCCCAGCGCGTGGAAGAGTTGCACGACCGGCGCACCCAATGTAGGAGCGAGGTTGAGCGCCACCCAGCCGGACATCCAGAAATGCGCGTGCAGCACGTCATAGCATCCTCGCTCGTGCGCGACGAAGCGCAGGAAGGCGTTGCGGAACGCGGGCATGTGCGGCCAGATGGCGTCCTTGGGGATGGCGCGCGCTGGACCGGCGCTCAACTGGACGACGCGCACGCCTGGCGCCCACTTGGCGACCTTCGGCGTCGCGGGGGCGTCGCGCCGGCTGAAGACATCCACCTGGAAGCCGAGCCGCGCCAGGCGGCGGCTGATCTCGTCCACATAGACGTTCTGCCCACCGGCGTCCTGCCCGCCCAGCAACGCTATCGGGCTGGCGTGCTCGCTGATCATGGCGATGCGTAGCTGGCGCATAGCGAGAGTCCTTTCTCAAAACGTCTCAGGCGCGCGCGAGTTGTTCCGCTCTTGGCGCGGCGTGATGCGGTCGTAGGTCGAGCGCCTGCGTGAATGCCGCCTCCCAGTCGCGGGTAAACCGCTCCATGCCAAAGCGCTCCCGCGCGATCACCCGCGCGTTCTTGCCAAGCTTGCGCGCAAGCTCACGATCGGCGACAAGTT
>DATAOM010000304.1:0-2909 GCA_036265775.1 Ktedonobacterales bacterium
TATGAGACGCGCACGTTGACGATCACAGGAATGCCCAGCGTATTTGTCAGGTACTTGATCTGGTTCAGCGTGAGATGCCGCTCGACGTAGATATCAGCGCGGAATCCGTGCTTTTGCGCGACCTGGTTGAATCCCTCGTAATTGAGCAAGCCGCCAGACGGAGAGATATACGTGGGGCCAAGCTCGTCGATCATCTTGCCGATGGTGATATCCGGTACCTTGTAGGCGGTCAGCACCTCGGAGAGGACTGCTGCGCTGCACGCGGCGCCCCACCACTGGTTGAACTGATCTACCGAATCGTAGAGATCTGGACGCTTGCCCTGCGTCTGCGCCTGCACACGCGCCGTCACAGCGTTGACCGGCCAGATGAAATCGACCGCTGGGCCGCTGCCAGCCGCAGAATCAAACTGCATCAGCGGCTGCGACGCCTCTCCAACTCGCATCGCGCCGGTGATAAGCGCGGCGGTGATCGCCAGGGCAATGCAGATCATGCGTGTGACCGACCAGGGCTTACGCGCCGTACGCAGGATCGCGCGGGTATCGAGCCGTGGCCGGGCTAGCGGGTGGTACGCCGCCAGGTTTGGAACGCTATCGGTCGGAAGGCGTGCGACTGCGGTCTCAGCCTGCCTCACGACGAGCGCCATGCTGCGGTCCGTGACAGCTTTGAGCGGGCGCGCCGACGATGAGGCGCGGATGCGTCCACCTGTGCGCGATGGCCTCGGCTCCTCTGGCTCCTCGTCCCATTCACGATCCTGCCACTCGCTCGCCTCCCACTCGTCCTCGACATCGCGTAACGAGCGCGAGATGCGCGCATGCTCGCGCAGGGTGCTCTGGCGCTTCGTGGTCGGCGCTGGCGGGATAGGAGGTTCATTCGCGGGGGCGACCTTACGCCGTCTCGTGGTCGCTGGCGTCGGAACAGAGAGGCTGGGCAGCGAGAGGCGCGGTGACGTAGCGCTGAGATCGAGTAGGTCGGACTCAGGCTGGCGGCGCGGCGAACGACGGCGAGTGGCCGATGCAGCCTGGAGGTCGTCATCGCGCGCGGGCGAGCGGCGGCTGGAGCGCTGGCGTGTCGCGTTGAACTCGTCGGAGCGGGCAGAGGCGCGTGGAGCGTTGCGCGTCATGTCCAGCCTCCCCCGCTCTGCCACTCCACTCAGGTCAGGTGTGCGAAAAGACATCCTTGCATGGCCGTGCGCCTCTCGCCGGGAGCATGATACCTATGAGGCATGCGAACCGTCAAGCGTGACAGGTCGAAAGGCCCACGGCGTCCGCTCGTGTCCACTGCATACGATGCTGCATAAGATGTCTCGCTGCCAGAGACGAACGAGCGCAGGTCTCGGTCAATTTGCGCAGGGCTGGCCGCCGGTGGTGTAACGTCTCGCACCGAATCATCTTGCGTATGGGGGTTGACTTCCACGGCAGAGTCGGGTACTCTTGTCTGCGCTGGCGGTTACGAGAAACTGCGCTGTTCGGTCTCATCGCACCTCTCTCATGCTCGTGCCGCCAGTTTTTTCTGCCCGCGAGCATGTGGATTATGAAGGATAATGCGCCTATGTCCACCCCGCCGCTCGTAGGCGTCCATGTGCTTGACCTGACGCGCCTCCTACCAGGGGGCTACGCGACGCAGGCGCTGGCGGACCTCGGCGCGGACGTGCTCAAGATCGAGGAGCCGGGGCAGGGAGACTACGCGCGCGTCACGCCGCCCTTCGCGCGTGGCGTGGGGCAGGCGTTCCTGGCGGTGAATCGCAACAAGCGCAGCGCGGCGCTCAACCTCAAGCATCCCGCCGGACATGCGGCGCTGCTGCGGCTGTTAGAGGGCGCCGATGTGCTTGTGGAGAGCTTCCGCCCCGGCGTGATGGCGCGGCTGGGTTTGTCGTGGGAGACGCTGCACGCCCGCAATCCCCGGCTGATTGTCTGTGCGATCACCGGTTACGGGCAGGAAGGTCCCTACAGCCAGCGGCCGGGCCACGACATCAACTACATCGGCTACGCGGGGTTGCTCGCGCATCTCATGCGCGCGGGACAGCCGCCAACCATGCCTGGCGCGCAGTTCGCCGACATCGGCGGAGGCGGGCTGATGGCCGTCGTCGGGATACTGGCGGCGCTGGTTGGGCGCACGGCGACGGGCGAGGGACGCTACGTGGACGTCTCAATGCTCGACGGGACACTGGGGCTACTGCCGCTGCTGGCCTCGAACGCGCTCGCAGGCGTCGCCGAGCCGCAGCCCGATGAGTTCTATCTCTCTGGCGCGCTGCCGGGCTACAACGTCTACGAGACAGCGGATGGGCGCTATGTGACACTCGGCGCGCTGGAGCCGAAGTTCTGGGCCGAGTTCTGCCGCAGCGTCGGACGAGAAGACCTGATCGCGCGGCACATCCCCACCGGTGTCGAGAATCGCGCCGCCACGATGGCCGAGTTGGCCGCGATCTTCAAGACGAAGACGCGCGACGAGTGGGTAGCCGACCTGGGCGATGAGGACGTCTGTCTGGGGCCAGTGAATACCCTGGAGGAGGCGCTGGCCGATCCGCAGGTCCAAGCGCGCGGGATAGCATTCCCGGCGGACTATGGTGATGGCGACGCCGAGGCGCGCGCTCTGCGGACGACGCCCCTCATCAGCGACGCCCCGGTCGAGATGCGCCTGGGCATGCCAAAGCTCGGCGAGCATACTGAAGCGGCGCTGGCGCAGGCGGGCTATTCAGCGGAGGAAATCGCGGCGCTGGTGGCTGAGGGCGCGGTGGCGCTGGCAGAGTAAGGGTCGGAGGGCGAGCTATGGCGAAGAAGCGACAGGGCGCGCCGTTCACGCGCATCGTACAGGAGAGACCCGCGACCGTGCCAGTCCTTGCGCCAGAGGCCATCGAGCGACGCAGCGGCAAGGCGCTGACCCTGCGCCTCGGAGCGAACGAGAGCGCGTT
>DATAOM010000305.1:0-13007 GCA_036265775.1 Ktedonobacterales bacterium
GCCAGGTCATCCCTGACCCGCCTCCCCATGCTGGCGCGCTCGCGGAATCCGTTCGCTCGCTCGTTCGACCGTTGCCGCACTGGTCACTCACGGCTGTCCGCACCTCTCGTAGACGTTCGCCTGATGGCGGACTGCCCCCCCAGCATACGCGCAAGGCAACCGTTTGTGACGCAGCGTGCGCCAGGATGTCTCGGCGTATGCCATGGAGTCTGAGGAAATCCCTGACTCGCTTCTAGTGGTCGGCTTCCAGGATGACCTTGCTGGCCGCGACCGAGCCATTTGTCTGTTTGACGCCCCGCACCGTCACATGCGCGCCGGCCTTCGCCTGCGCCAGCGCGTGGACGCTCCCCTGGAACTCCGTCTTGGCGCTGACGGTCACTGTAATGTCTCCGGTCGGCGTCGTGAGCGTGAAGGAGGACCTCGCCAGATCAACCGACTTGATCGTGCCTTGCAGGGTGATCTCCTGCGCGGCGCCAGATCCGTTGCCTCCGTTACCGCTCTGACCGCCACCAAGCAGCGTCACCTTCCAGGCGATGTACTTGCCATTGGCGTCCTTGGTTGTCTGCGCCTCGACACGTTGCTTGAGCTGGCCGCATAGGTCGGCGAGCGTCTGAACGCCCGCTCCGGTGACTCGTGTATCCTTCGTGACCGCAACGGCGACCGGGCCGCTGACCGCAGTCATCCCCGCGTCGCTCTTTGCGGCGTCGCCGTCAGCGCCAGGAGTCTTTGTCGCCGCATCATCTTGCTCGGGATGCTCTGGGCTGACCTTCGCGTCGGTGAGCGTCAGGCCAGTGATTGAGGCTGATGCGCTCGACGAGCCGCTTGAACAGGTCGCGATTGAAGATAGGGTCCCCTGGATCGAGATGGTGTGCGCATGCACACCCTGCGCGTCATGCGCCTCGGGTGTGTGTGTGGCGCTGGCCGCGCCGAAGTGCGGCGTCTGGATAGGTCCGAGATGGCCGGTTGTGGCCGCGACAGTGGTCGCCGTAGCTGCCCCACCGACCAGCACCACTCCAAGAGCGGTCAGCGCAGCCTTGCCTGAGAGGAGCGCGGTGAGCTTCGCAAGCATCCTACAAGTCCTTCTAGAGTAGATGTATGCTCAACATGCGGCGTCAGACATCACCTTTCTGGCCTGCCACAGGCGCGTGACGCACACATAGCTTTAGTTGCATGGCCGCGCGAATGTGTTACGGGCGTCTGGACCTCCGCTCTGATTTCGCGGCTCGCCGCTGCCAGCGTATGGCGACTTGCGTAAGAGCAGGGCCTTGACAAATAGGCAAGGATTGACCACCTATGCGTGATCTCCTACAATCCCACCGCGAGATGGGAGCAGTTTGCCCCCTACTTCAGTAGAAAGGCGCCCGATGAGCGAAGAAACCACCCACGCGAGCGCGCAGGGAAGTCAGGCCGAGCGGATGAAGTTCAGGCGACGCGGGCTAGCGGTCTCGCGGCTGGAAGGGTTCAGCGACGCAGTCTTCGCCTTCGCATTGACGCTGCTCGTCGTCTCACTCCAGGTGCCACAGGACTTCAAAACTCTGCTGGCGACACTGAGTGGCTTCCTGCCCTTCGCGCTCAGCTTCGCAATCTTCATCTTTCTCTGGTACCAGCACTACGCCTTCTTCCGCCGTTACGGCCTGGAGGACGGGCTGACCATCGTCCTCAACTCGGCGCTGCTCCTCGTCGTGCTGTTCTTCGTCTTTCCGCTCAAATTTCTCTTCTCGATTGCCGTCTCGGACGTCCAATTACAGCCTGAACAGTTGGGACGGCTCTTTACAATCTATGGCCTCGGGTTTATCGCTGTGTTTCTGATCCTGGCGCTGCTCTACGCCAACGCCTATCGCCAGCGCGCTAGACTTGAACTCAATAGCCTTGAGGCGTTTGATACCGTGTCAGATATCTGGAGCAACGTCAGCGTGGCGGCGGTGGGCCTGGGATCAATTGCGCTAGCGCAGTTTCCGGCGACGCTCAACCTCGCCGGCTTCTTTTACTTCGCCATCGCCATCGTGCGCACAGTCTATGAGGCGCTCAGCGCGCGCAAGCGGCGTCCGCTGGAGGAGCGCTTTTTGGCGGCGGAGAGAGCGCCAAAACAGCATGAGCAACAGCACGAACAAAAGTAGAGGCGAACCCGCGTTTTCGACAGATTCGCCTCTATCTCGTGCATACCGCTGGCGCCACCTGCGTCTAGCGCTCGACGATCTCGATGCTGTTGATCGTATCACCCGGCTGGCGGTCGCTTCCTGGGTCACGCTCGCGGATGCTGTTGACGACATCCATGCCGCTGCTAACCCTGCCGAAGACGGCGTGCTTGCCATTGAGGTGTGGCGTCGGAACGAAGGTGATGAAGAACTGCGAGCCGTTTGTGTTGCGTCCAGCGTTCGCCATGCTCAGCACACCTGGGCCGTCGTGCTTGAGCGCAAGGGCGGATGGCTCGTCGTTCCACTGATAGCCAGGGCCGCCGGTTCCCGTGCCGGTTGGGTCACCGCCCTGCGCCATAAAGCCCTTGATGACACGATGGAACGTCGTGCCATCGTAGAAGCCGTCTCGTGCAAGGAAAACAAAGTTATTGACGGTCACCGGCGCGTCTTTCGCGAAAAGATCGACGGTGAAGTCGCCGCGACTGGTGTGAAAGATCGCCTGGTACGACTTCGATGGATCAATCTGCATTGCGGGGGGACTGTCGTACTTCTTTGCCATGATTCTCTTTCTCCTGCCATCCTGCGAGACGGTGCCTGATATGCCGTCCGCTGATTCTGGCCCAAGTCCTGCTACTGTACTTTGAGCAGTTCTACATCAAATATAAGCGTCGCATTCGGGGGAATCGCGCCTGGCGCGCCCCGCTGACCATAGCCAAGAGATGGCGGAATAATGAGGCGTCGCTGGCCTCCGACACGCATCCCGTTGACGCCCTCATCCCAACCTTTGATGACCTGACCGCGGCCTAGCGCAAACTGGAAGGGGTCACGACGATCTCGCGAGCTATCGAACTTCTTCCCATCGGTGAGCCACCCAGTGTAGTGGACGGTCACCTGCTTGCCAGATTGCGCTTCGTCGCCGGTTCCGACCTGAATGTCGATAAACTCCATGCCATTGGGCATGGGCGTCGAGGGAAGATTCACCTCTGGAGGACCATCATTTGAGCCAGCCACTGAGTTGATTCCTTTCTGCTTGCCTGTTACAAGCGCCGTTGAATTGGTTCCCTAAGGTCTGTCTGCGGTCAGATCAGTGTACGTCACAAGCGCGAGGCAAACGACGCTATTGACGAAGACCGGCGCCTCTTTCGCGCAGAGATCGACGGTGAAGTCGCCTCTGCGCGTGCGGAAGATCGCGGAAAATCATCTGATACGACTTTGACGGATCGATCTGCACGCTGGGCTCTGAACTGTATCGCTTGGCCAAAGGGGTAACCTCTTTCTAGCCGCCATCTGGGCAGCCCATATACCTTACCCCAAAGCGGTGCGCCTCGCCCACTGTACGCCTGCCACACATACCGCACTTCCTCTCTAGCGATCTTGACAACCTTACCTGGTGAATGTAGACTAGACTGTACAGTATGATAATTAAGGGGACAAGATGAGCGAGTCAGAGGATCCCCAGGCAGTCGAGGAGTCGGCGCGCGCACGCGCCAAGCGCGAGCAGATACGCGCCGCAGCCCAGCGCCTCTTTCTCGAACTGGGGTACGAGCGCGCCTCGATGGACGCCATCGCCCGCGCGGCGGGGGTCTCCAAACAGACCCTGTATCACTACTACGCGGCCAAAGAGCAGCTTTTCGTTGATGTGTTGCGCGCCCTCACTATCGAACGGTTCCAGCAGGAGGCGCCCGCCGTCTTCGCGGAGCAACCAATTACGAGCCGCAGAGAACTGGAGGTGTCGCTGCTGGCATATGCAACCAGCGCAGTCGAGCACATCCTCTCGCCAGAATACGTCGCTTTGCTGCGCACACTGATCGCCGAGGTGCCAAGATTCCCTCAGATCGCCGGCCACTTCCGTTCGTCGCTGATCGGGCAGGGCAGCGCCGCCTTGAACTTACTACTCACGCACGCCTGGCAAGCCGGAGTGATCACGCAGCCACCGTCTGAGGAGGTATTGCTGCTCTTTGTCGCGCCATTTCTCTCCTATCTGCTGGCCGATGGCCTGATCTCAGGAAGCGCCGAGCCGCAGAAGCCATCCACTGAGGTGATTCAGACCCATGTGCGCCTGTTTCTGGCGGCCCTCACCTGATTGTCCTCGTGGCGACAGGCTCCGTGTAGTGAAAGGTGATAGACCCCCAATGCCACAGCTCGACGTAGTGCGCCTCCTGCTCATCGCGGCGGCCGCGTTCAACGGCGTGCTGACCGGCGCCAGTCTGGATCAGTCGATCAAGCAGCTACCGGCGCGACGGCGTATTGGGGTGATCGCGTTTTCGACGTACAGTCGCGCGGCGGACCTGGGAAACGGGATTGTCTGGTACGCCATCATCGGCATTGGCGCGGCGCTCCTGACAATTGGGGCCGCCGTCAGCGCGTATTTACGCATGGCTTCAGCGGCGGCGGCGATTCCACTCTACCTAGCCGCGCTCACGTCGCTGCTGCACTCGTTCACAACGTCGCAGGCGGCCCCAACACTCTTTCGCGTGCGCCAGGTGAAGGATGACGCCGCGCAACTGACCATGATCTTCAACCGCTTCGAGCGCTGGCAGACGCTGCGCGCCGCGCTGCAAGTAGTGACGTTTGGCCTGACGCTGTGGGCGCTCGCCGCCGCGTGAGCCGCTGATTCGCTCTCAGGAGACGGCCCTATGGACCCAACGCTCTACCGGCTCGCGATCTTCGCGCATGTGCTTGGGATGATCGGCTTCTTCATGGCGCTTGGCGCCTACGTCTTCGGGCTGGCGGCGTTGCGCCGGGCGCGGCGTGTCGAGCAGGTACGGCTCATTTGCCGCATGATCTTCCTTACGGACGTCGTAGCGGTGGCGGGCATCCTGTTGCTGGCAACCACTGGCCTCACGATGGCGCTGACGACCTGGAACGTGCGCACAGGATGGATTGCGGTGGCCATTGTCAGCTTCATCCTGATTGCGCCAATCGGGCCATTGATCGTCGAGCGGCGCCTGCATAAGATAGACGCCATGGCGCGAACAACGGAAGACGGACCTGTACCTGATGCGCTCGCGCGTCGCATCAGCGATCCAGTGATCGGCGCGGCGCTCGCTGTCCTGATCGCGCTGCTGCTCGGCATCGTCTTCCTGATGACTACCAAGCCCGTATCTGTCGCCGAGGCGATCACCCCTATGCTCATCGCGCTGGCAGTGGGTCTAGCCATTGGCGCGCCGCTCTGGTGGCGTCGGCGCCAACCCTCACAGGATGCCGTCGCACCCCATAGAGATTGAAGGCGATTGATGCGCCTTCAACTTGCTGGCTGCCGCACGAACGCCTCGATTCGGCGGGCGATGGCGTCGCGCACCGAACGGAAGGAGGCCAGTCGCTCTTCTTCGCTGCCAGTGACGGCGCTCGGATCAGGGAAACTCCAGTGCTCCTGCCGCCGCGCGCCGGGGAAATAGGGACACTCCTCGGCGGCGTCATCACAGACCGTCACGACCAGGTCCATCGGCGGCTGGCCGGCAAACTCGTCAAGCGACTTGGCGCGATAACCCGCCGCCGCGCTGATATCGATCCCAATCTCGCTCATCACCTGGATTGCAAGCGGATGCACGCCACGCGGATGAGTTCCCGCGCTGAAGACAGCGTAGCGGTCCCCCCCGCGAGCGCGCAGCAGCCCTTCGGCCATCTGCGAGCGCGAGGAGTTGTGTGTGCAGAGAAACAGCACGAGCATCGGCGTGGTATCAGTCGTGTCGCTCATGTGAGGCTCCTTTCAGTCTGTTTCTGACTGGCCAGGCGCAGCCAGCGATAGGTGACGGCAGCGAGCGCCGCGCCCAGGAACGGCGCGGTGAGGTAGATCCACTGCGCGGTCCATGTTGCGCTCACAATAGCTGGACCTAGCGAGCGCGCCGGATTCATCGAGGCTCCACTGATCGGTCCGGCGAAGAGCGCACAAAGTCCCACTGTCGCCCCAATCGCCAACGCCGCTGCCTGTCCTACTGCTCTCGTATCCGTGGCCACCGCCATGATGACGAACATGAGGAAATAGGTCAGCAGCGCCTCAAGCGCAAAGGATTGCCAGACTGAACCTGCAGGCAGTGTCGCGCCCAGATGCGCCACGTCGCCAAAAAGCAGGCGTAGACTGAGCGCCGCGGCGAGCGCGCCGACAAGTTGGGCCAGCCAGTAGCCCAGCATCCGGCCCACAGGGAAATGGCGCGCCAGCACAAAGCCGAGCGTGACTGCAGGATTGAGATGCGCGCCGCTCAGGTGTCCAGTGGCGTAGATCATCGCCGCGACAACGAGGCCGAAGACCAACCCAACGCCGACGTGGGTGATCTGGCCGCCCCAGACGACATTGATCACGATGGCCCCGCAACCAGCGAAGACCAGGGCAAACGTCCCGATCCCCTCGGCAACACAGGCCGGAAGCAGGGGTGTCTTCGCTGACTGTAGCCTATCGGCGGGGCGTCTGCTGGAGCTCGGCTCAGATGCTACCATTGACTGTCCATGGCATCGTCCCGACGATGTTGGCGACAATCAGTGACCGGTTCACAGGGTCCCACACCATGACTGTGTCAGCCTTGGCGAGCGCGACGAGCGCGGTCATCGAACTGGGGCTCGCTGGCATGGTGTAGCGCTCATCATCGTCGGTCACGACCAATACCTCAAACTGTCCGTCTCCCCCAGCGTCATCGGGAACCCAATTGGCGTTCAGGATCTTGACTCGACGGGTCTCCTCACTTGCGCCTGGCATAGGAAGCTCCTCCGTTACAACACGTTGACTCCTGGCTCACCAGAGGTCGATCTGAGGTCGAATTGTGGGCGGAGGTAACCCACCGCCCACGGCGTGTCCGCTAACAGCAGCCCTTCGGCGCCGTTGGTTTCGCCTCCGCACGACTGACGAGCGCAACAGGCGCAGCAGTCGTCGTCGCAGGTGCGCTGGCAGCGATCTGCGCTGTGGCTGGCTTGGTGGCGCGGACGAAAGCGCTGGCGAGCTTGCCGTCACCTGCCTCCCAGTCGTCTGGCAGCGTCGTGGTATCTAGACCCGCCTCGGCAACCGTGTAGCGGCGCGTGATCTCGATACTCACATCCTCGAAACCGGCCTCTTCGAGGAGACGCTGGTAGTCATCAATGGCGAGCGCTCCAGCGAGGCAGCCGACCCACGCTTCCATGTTCTGGCGCAGCCCGTCCGGCACAGGGCCATCCGCGACGACATCCGAGACGGCGAAGCGCCCGCCGGGCCTGAGCACGCGGAAGGCGTCGTGCAGCACACAGGACTTGTCGGCGGCGAGGTTGATGACGCAGTTGCTGATGACCACGTCAACACTCGCGGCTGGCAGCGGGATGGCCTCGATGCGACCTTTGAGGAATGCAACGTTGCTGGCGCCTGCCTTCGCCTTGTTTTCCTGAGCGAGCGCCAGCATCTCGTCGGTCATGTCTAGGCCGAAGGCAAATCCGGTTGGTCCAACTCGTTTGGCTGAGAGCAGCACATCGATGCCACCACCGGAACCGAGGTCGAGCACCGTCTCACCCTCACGCAGATCAATCAGCGCGGTTGGGTTACCACAGCCAAGCGAGGCAAGCATCGCCTCCTCTGGCAGTCCAGCGACCTGCTCGGCGGCATAGAGATCATCGCTCACTGTATCGCCACAGCATGCGCCACAGCGGCATCCGCCGCCATGCTGAGCCTGCTGTGCGGCGTGGGCGTAGCGTTCGCGCACTCGTTCAACAATTGCCTCCGCTGTGTCTGAATCGACATCCGAGCCGCCGGTTACTCCACTTGTGGTTGCGTCCATACCGCATTCCTTCCCTTTCATCGATACTTATCGATGAAATTGACAAAAAAGAGAGCCTGACATGCTAGCGCAGGCCCTTCACCGCAGACAACCACTCAGACCCAGACTCCGTCGCCCAGTAATAGGCCCAGACGCCACGCTTCTCGCAGTCGATTAGCCCCGCCTCGCGCAAGATGCGCAGGTGGTGACTGATTGTCGGCTGACGCTGCGCGAAGTGCTCGTTGATCTCGCAGACGCACAATGCCGCGCTCTGCTGCGCAAGCAGGTCCAGCATGCGCAGGCGCGTTGGGTCAGCAAGCGCCTTGAGCCGCTCTGCCAGCGTATCGGTCTCGCTGGGAACGAGCGCTGGTGGGGAGAGTGGACCGTCGCTCGCGCAGCAGGCCAATTCTTCTTCGGCAGGCTTCTCTGTCGGGGATTGAGCGGTGTCCATGGTTGAGAGGATACCGCATCATATTGATGGCTGTCAATGTCTCATTCGCCAACCCGCCGCCTCTTCAGCGAATCTTCAGCGCCTCTGCGTCTTCCCTTCAACTGGCTCCTATACGCTGGTTGTGTTCTGCGGTCCCGCCGGGATCATGGAAACGCACACCTTTACATCGTGGGAGTCAATGAGGGGAATGTGGAGCGATGTTAGAGCCACAACAGGCGGATGAGTCGGCGGCAAACGCCAATCTGCCACAGGAGGCGCAGGAGTATGCGCCAGAGAATCCGGGCTATAGCGGGGGTCCGATTGATCTTTTCGCCGACGACGATGAGCCGCTCGTCGCGCAGCAGGAAAACAAACCCTGGTGGCGCGATCGCCGCTGGATCATCGGCATCAGCGCGCTGGTGATCGCCGCGCTTATCGGACTGATTCTCTACACAACCATGAGCGCGCGCGCGCAGAAGGTCACCTACCAGCAGCAGGCGCTGCGCCAGGGCAACCTCGTCCTGACGGTCGGCGCGACCGGGCCGGTGCAGGGCGATACCTATAATCCTACTTTCACGGCCAGCGGGCGCGTCGCCGAGATCGACGTGCAGGTAGGGCAACATGTCAACGCCGGTCAGCAACTCGCCAAGCTCGACACCTCTGCGCTCAACGACGCGCTGCGCCAGGCGCAGGCGCAGAAGGACCAGGCGTGGTGGACGCTGCAGAACGCGCTGTGGAACTGCGCCAATCAGCGCAATCAGCCACCCAACTGTGTCGACGCCGCCAACGCCGCCTACAATGCCGTCAAGCAGCAGTACCAGACGGCAGTGAACAACCTCAACAATGCGACCCTGACCGCGCCACACGCCGGCATCGTCACCGCGATCAACGGGTCCGTCGGTGGCTCGTCGAGCGGCTCAGGCGGCTCCAGCACTGGAACGACGACGGGCGGTGGCTTCATCCAGATCGCGGATATGACGGCCTTGCAGGTGGTGGCGAGCGTGAATGAGGCGGATATCGGCAATGTCGCCACAGGGCAGCCAGTGGCCTTCACCACCAGCGCCTACGGCCCAATCGTCTTCCGTGGGACGGTCAGCCTGATCTCGCCCGCCGCGACGACTACTTCCAACGTCGTGACCTATCCGGTGACGGTGAACGTGGATATGTCCTCGCTCCAGGGCAAGAATCTGCTGCCGGGCATGACGGCGACGCTCACGATCACACGGGCGCGACGCAATAACGTCGTGCTGCTGCCGGCCTCTGCCGTCACCTTCGCGCGCAGTTCGCTCAACCTCAACGGCTCCTCCTCGACCAATAGCTCGGCGCCAAATATCACCGCACAGCAGGCGCGCGACGCCATCGTCGCGGCGCGCCAGATGCTTACCACGCTCGAGCAGCAGCATGACGTTAGCGCCGACAATCCCCAGTCGGCTTTCGTGCTCCAGCAGAACGGCAAACAGTGGGTCGTCAAGCCCGTCGTCATCGGCCTGACGGATGGCACGTACTACGAGGCGCTGGCGGGACTCTCCGCTGGCGATAACGTGGTGACGGGCCAGAGCGGCAGCGCGACGAATACGTCGACCACGCCACGCAATCCCTTTGGCGGCGGTGGCTTTGGTGGTGGCGGCTTCGGCGGAGGCGGCGCTGGTGGCGGTCGCAACGGCGGCGGCACGGGTGGCGGCAATGGTGGTCAGACCACGCCGGGGACAACCCGTGGCGGCGATCTGCCCACCTCCGCGAACCAGGGATTTTGAGTGGCGCGAGGAGCAACGACGATGAGCAGTCCCAGCCACTCCAGCGCGCCGCCTGAAGTCCAGAATGGTCGTAACGTCTATGATGGACAGGCGACTCCCCTGGACGCCAAACAGACGCGTGCGCCAGGCGTCCAGCCTGTGATCGCGGTACGTCAACTTACGAAATACTACATTCTCGGCCAGACGCGTGTGCCTGCCCTGCGCGGGGTCACGTTCGCCGTCAACGCGGGCGAGTTCGTCGCGGTGATGGGCGCGTCCGGGTCGGGCAAATCTACGCTGATGAACCTGATCGGCTGCCTGGATAAGCCGAGCGGTGGGGAGTACTGGCTGGCAGGGACGCCGGTCAGTACGCTCACGAGCGACCAGCTCGCCGATATCCGCAACCGGCGCATCGGCTTCGTCTTTCAGGGATTCAACCTGCTCTCGCGCGCCAGCGCCCTGAAGAACGTCGCGTTGCCGATGATGTACGCGGGGCTTTCACCCGCCGAACGCGAGCGCCGCGCCCGTCGCGCGCTGGAACTCGTCGGCCTCGCCTCGCGCGCCAGCCACACACCGCTCCAACTCTCTGGCGGGCAGCAGCAACGGGTCGCCATCGCCCGCGCGCTGGTCAACCGTCCCGCGCTGCTGCTGGCTGACGAGCCGACCGGCAACCTGGACAGCCGCACAAGCCTGGAGATCATGGCGGTGCTCCAGACGCTGAATCAGCATGGCATCACGATCCTGCTGGTGACGCATGAGGCCGACATCGCCGCCTACGCGAAGCGCCAGATCACCTTTCGCGATGGACGCGTGCTGAGCGACGAGCGCAACGGCGCGCCGCGCGACGCGACGGCCGATCTGCTCCGTGTCAGGCAGCGCTCCGATGAGCCAGCGCCCCAGCGCCAGGCGCGCATCCAGGAGGAGCCAGTATGAGCACACCAACCACTCAGCAGGACACGAAGACTCCACAGGCACAAGGTCAGACCAGTCGCGCGCCTGCGCCACAGAAGAAAGCGCCAGCCCACCGTGGGCTGATGATCGGCGCGGGACTGGAGAGCGGCTGGGAGGCGCTCTGGGCCAACCGCTTGCGCTCGCTGCTGACCGTCCTCGGCGTGATCGTCGGCGTGGCGGCGGTGATCGCGGTCGTGACTCTGACGCAGGGCACCAGCGAGCTGCTGAATTCGCGTCTCACCGGCCTGGGGACGAATGTGCTGACGATCACTCCTGGCTCGACGACGACTGGCGGCGCCGCTGGCGGCCTGGGGACCAGGCAATCGCTCACGCAGGATGACGCGACGGCGGTCGCAAGCGTTCCGAACATTACCGGCGTCACGCCGGTCATCACGGTGAGCGCGCAGGTCATCGCCGCTGGGCAGAACTGGAACACACGCGTGCAAGGCGTCACGCCAGCCATGCAGCAGATTCAGAACTGGGACATGGCCCAGGGCGCGTGGTTCTCCGACGCCGACAACACAGAAGGAACGCCGGTTGCGGTGATCGGCCAGACCGTGGTGGACAACCTCTTCACCGCGGCGGCGACTCAGCCGCTGGGGCAGATGATCACCATTCGCAGCCAGCCGTTCCGCGTCGTCGGCGTGCTGAAGGCCAAGGGGTCCAGCGGACTAGGGAACCAGGACGACGTGATCTACGTTCCCTTCACCGTCGCCCAGACGCGCCTGAACAACTCGCAGTACGTCAACCAGATCCTCGCGCAGGTCAACGACGCCAACAACGTGGATGGCGCGCAGACGGCGATCACGACGCTGCTGGAGCAGCGGCACAACATCCCCGCTGGCGGCCAGGACGACTTCCAGGTGCGCAGCTCGACGCAGTTCGTGCAGACGGCGCAACAGTTCTCGACGACTCTGACGCTGCTGCTCGTCGGCATCGCGGCGATCTCGCTCCTTGTCGGCGGCATCGGCATCATGAACATCATGCTGGTCTCCGTCACCGAGCGCACGCGCGAGATCGGTGTGCGCATGGCGATTGGCGCACGGCGGTCGGATATCCGCAACCAGTTCCTGATCGAGGCGCTGACGCTGAGTTGCGCTGGCGGGATAATCGGCATCCTGATCGGCCTGATCGGCGGCTGGGCGCTGACGAACGCCTTCAGCCTGCCGTTCATCGCCAGCCTGCCGTGGATCGCGCTAGCGTTTGGCGTGGCGGCGCTGATCGGCGTCATTTTCGGCTTCTATCCAGCGATTCGCGCCTCGCAACTTGACCCCATCGTCGCGTTGCGCACAGAATGATGGTAGCGCTGGGCGCATTGTGGGAGGCCAGTATGCAGGGACAACGGCTTGAGCACGGCAGGCCACGAGTCTTGATCGTGGACGACGAGCCACACATCGTCGAGTTCCTGCGCATGGGCTTCGACTACGAGGGCTTTGAGGTCGCCTCCGCCATGGATGGCGCCAAGGCCCTCAAGGTCGCGCAGGCGCAGAAGCCGGATATCGTCATCCTCGACCTCATGCTACCGGGCATTCCGGGGCTGGAGGTGGCGCGCCGCCTGCGCACATCGGGAGACGTCGCCATCATCATGCTCACCGCGCGCGACGGCGTGGACGAGCGCGTCGCCGGGTTGGATACCGGCGCCGACGACTACCTGACCAAGCCCTTCGCGTTCAAGGAGTTGATGGCGCGGGTGCGCGCCGTGTTGCGCCGCCATCACAAAAACATCGACCGCGTGCTGGAGTTCGAGGATGTCCGCCTCGACCGCGACGAGCGCCTTGTCACCCGTGGCGAGCGGGTCGTCCCCTTGACCCCACGCGAGTTCGAACTGCTGGAGTTGTTCCTCATGCACCCGCGCCAGGTGCTGACGCGCGACGCCATCCTGGCGCGCATCTGGGGCTATGACTACGAGGGCGACGACAACGTGATCGAGGTCTTTGTGCGCCACCTGCGCGAGAAGTTGGAAGATATTCCACCACGCCTGATTCAGACCGTGCGCGGTGTGGGCTATGTTCTGCGTATTTGATATAGCCTGACATAGGCTGGCATG